>NZ_JBFBBE010000072.1:0-48184 GCF_040682555.1 Streptomyces sp. NPDC051172 | reverse complement strand
GCCGTAGCGGGGCATCTTCGAGACGGCTGTGGCAAACGGCGAGGCTGGGCAGCAGGGCGGCAAGCCGGGGCAGGGGCGTGCCGGTGAACTGGGCCATAGCTGCCTGTGCGGGTACGTTGAGGAACAGTTCCAGTCCGGTTTTGGGTGTGCCCGTTACGTGAACACCGTGCGGACCGTTCAGGACTGCCCGCAGCAAGTCCTGGGCCGACAGCCCGAATCCGGCGGTCATCCTGCGAATCCAGGAGCCGGTCAGCTCCTGCCTGACGGGTGCATGGCGAGCGGGCACAGGCGCTGGATGGGGGGAATGCACAGGCATGGTCCTTTGCGGCAGACAGGAACGAGAGCCCCGAAACCGGGGCCGCAGTTGGGGTCCTTTGAACACAACCGGCCCGCGATGGTGCGGCGCCAAGGCCGCAGCACCGCGCTAGGTGGCTAGTCCGCCCTTGCGTTGCCTGCGCGTGGCACGTGCCGCGTTCGTGGCCTGAACGTCGAGCACCACCTGCGACAACAGCTTCTTCGTGACCGCGTGGCTTTCGTCGACGATGGAGCGGATCGCGGCCTCCCGCACCAGAAGGGAGAGACTGGACATCACACCGCCGGTGAGTAGATGGATGTAGTCGGCGTGACGGACCAACGTTCCGGGCCGGTGCCGGGTCAGCCGCAGCGCCCCGTCCATTCCCTGCAGAAGCTCCCGCCACGCCGCCTTCTGCACGGGAGTGCCGTTGAGCAGTGGGGGAGTGCGCAGGATCTTGCAGCGGGCGGCGAGCTGAGCGCCGCGCGGGCCGGCCAGCAGCGGTGAGTGCTCCACATCGACACCGGCCAGCACGAACGTTGCAGGTACCCGCTCCGCAAGGGTTTTGACCTGGTCGGAGGTGTCAGCCCCAGGCCGGGTGCGGGTGTTGAGTAGATGGACGTCGTCGAAGAAAACCAGCCGGGTGCGCCGCTCGCACAGCACGTGGCACACGGCGTTGGTGATGGCGTTCTCAGTCATCCGCTCGTGGACAGGGATACCGGCGAACCGGGCCAGGACCTGGACCAGGCTCTTGGGCGTGCAGGTGGGCGGGATGGAAGCGAACGCCACGGGCATGTAGCCTTCCCGGCCCCCGAGGCGGCGTCGTTCGCTCAGCTCGAAGGACCGGCCAAGTTCCGCAAGCGTGGTCGACTTTCCCGCCCCGGGAGGCCCGGACACGATCAGGCCACGCCGGGCAGTACCCCGCTGCCGGTTGTTCACCAGCAGCGTCAGCCTGAGCTGGGTCAGCGCCCGTTCCATGAACGGGGTCTTGAGGGTGACGAACTCGGAGTGGTAGTCCAGCAGCCGCTTGCGGTTCCAGGACGGATCGCCCACCGGGGGTGCGGGCACGCGCGGGCGGGATACCTCAGTTTGCCAGAGGAGGCCGTTCGTGACCGCACCAGGAGCAACCTCGTCGTCGAAGAAGCCGTCGTCTGCAGCGGTGATTACGGCAGCCACGGGTCCTCCTCCGCTTCCGTGTCACCCAGGACGTGACAGCCGCCAGCGGACCGGCCGGCCTCCAACTCATCGTCACGGGAGCCGAAGATGTCTTCGCCCTCGTCACCGCCGTCGTATGCGTCGGGCACGGTGTCGTCGTCGAGGTTGGGCACGGCGTACACGCCGGCCAGCCCGAACGACGGTGCGGGCACGTCCAGCACGTTGAGCTCTCCTGCGGGCACCGGCACCGTACTCGAGGCACGAGACTTCGCTGCCACCCGCCGCTCCGCGGCAGACAGCTTCTCCTTGCGCGCGGCCCGTTTGAGGAAGCCATCCAGGGCCAAGGCCAGTTCGGACTCGTGTTCCTCCCGCGAGCCGGTGCGTTCGACCACCTTGCAGATGTGCTCCCACACGTGGTGGGTGAACGGCAGGCCGACCGAGGTGGCGTGGATCCACGCCACCTCGCGAAACCCTTCCGGCAACCGGACCCAGATCCGGACGGGGTCGTAGGGGTTGTAGTGCACCTCCCACAGGCCCTTTTCCGAGACCACCCCGGAGTCCTGCCCGCGGTGGCCGTTGAGGCAAGGGTCGTCGTAGGTGCGATAGTCGAAGCGGACACCGGCGTCCGTGATCGGCTGCCAGCGCACCGGCAGCAACTCCACGAAGTCGTCCGCCGACAGAGGCACCGGCACATAGCCCGCCACCGGAAGCAGCGCCGCCCACATCTGATTGGGCGTGAGGGCCTTCTTCGGCATCAACGGGTGTCGCAGGCCCTCGTGCCGGCGGTGGTGCCAGTGCACAAGGAACTCCTCCCACAGCGCCTGGAGCTCGGACACGGTCCACAGCCGCTCCTGCTCCACGCGTGAGCCGCGCTCACCCACGCACGAGCCGGTAAAGCCAGGCAGCCACTGACAAAACTCAGTGCCGATCGAGCCGAAGCCCCTCTCCACATGCCCCTTGGCCGGTCCATTGGCCGGAGGCACCGGCTGCAGCGAGATCCCCAGGCTCTCGCACGCGGCCCGCGTGGCGGGGGAGATGAACACCTTGCCCTGGTCGACCACGACCGTCTCGGGCACGATCACCGGCCGCGCTGCCGCATCCTTCAGCCGCTCATCCACAGCGGTCAACCGCTCGTGCGGCACCACCGACGCGGCCATCGACAGCGCCGCGTCCCAACCCGGACGCATCACCACCGGCGTCATCATCTGCGCCAGCAACACCGCCACATCCGTCAGCTTGGTCCCAGCCGGCCGCAGCACCCCCCACAGCCCGCGCACGGCCACATCCACAGCGGTGGTCAGCTCCAGCCGCCCCACCACCCCGTCGTCCAGGACCACCAGCACGTCCAGCGGCGAGCTGTCCATCATCACGATCTCGCCGGGCCGCAGCGCCAAAGTCGGCTTGAACGGCGGCGCCGGGCGCGCGGCGCGGGCACGCCGCTGCGCCACCGTCCCCCGCAACCCGAGGGACTCCTCCACAGCGTCGAGGAGTTTGTTGAACGTGGACGTAGCTGGCACCTCGACCGACTGCTCACCATGCCGTGCATCCAGCAACCACTGCGTCTCCCGCCGCATCCGCTTCTTCCACCCCCGCGAGCGCGAACGCAAAGCCTCCTCAGGCAGCAGCGCACGCAGCGCCTCGACCACCAGGGGATCGGCCCGCTCCAGCCGCGTCGAGCCACGCCGCTTGACGACCAGCCCCCACACCCCATCCGCTTGGTAGCGCGCCCTCCACCTGCGCACCGTCGCCCGGCTCACGCGCGGCCAGCCCTGTGCGGCCAGTTCATCGGCCTTCGCCTGCTCACGCTGAGCCAGCGTCGTAACAGCGGGGTCGTATTGAGGCTTCACCAGCCCCTTGCCGCTTGGCGTCGGGTACCCGGTCTCCACCTCGCGGACGTGCCGCTCCAGATCGAGCGCACGCAGCTGCTGACCCTCAGGCACCGTCGACAACAGGCCGACCTGCGGCACCCGCAGACCCGGGCCGGCCATCGGGCCGAAGCCAGGATCCCCCAGCAGCGCGGACAGGCCGAACACGGCCAAGGAGCCGTCCCCGTTCTTGTCGGCCAGCCAGATCCGCGCCCCGGACGCCATGGCCCCCTCGATTCCGGCCACGGTCCACTCCCGGCCGCCGTGCCGTAGGGCGTCACCTATCGTGAGGATCGGCCGGCTCATCGTGCTGCCCCCGCTCGCGCGGCAACCGCGACCACGCGCTCGTGCAGTACACGCTCCAGCGGCACACTCAGCACGCCAGTCCACAGCGCATGGAACACGACCGGCCACACCGCGATCGGATCGCCCAACCGCCGCACTCCCTCCATCAGGGGCAACGGGGCGCGGAAGCATGCGACTACCTCAGGCAACCGGCCCCCGGCGCACCGCGGATGCCGGTAGCCGGCTAGCCAGCGCACGTTGGCCTCCACCACACGCAGCGGCGGCCCCACCAACCGGTACCGCCAACCTGCCGCCGTGGCCGCAGCCTCGAGGTGCGCAGCACGCCGGACAAGCCGCCGCCCGGCTCCGAACGGGCCTGCACAATCAACCAGCAGCCCACTGCCGTCGGTTAGACGCGCCATCAGATGCGGCGCATGCGAGATGGTTTTCCCGCCCCGGCCATGCCACAAGAGCTCCACCGGCCGACAGGCCAGGGCCACTACCCTCGGGTCGTGGTCCAGCATCATGACCTGTGTGCGCATGGCCTTGAATCCATAAGGCACCAAACACCGGTCAGTCGCTGACCACCACCAACCTGGCGCCGTACGGCGGCCCTTGAGTACTGGAAACTGCTGTATCGGCAGGCACTCTTCCAGCGCCTGCTCTCCGGCAGCTTCCAGCCACGGCACCTCACGCTCGACTCCGAGCGGATCCACGAACCGAGCCATCATGCGAGCGGGGTCAGCGGAATGACGGCCAGCGCTCAGGGGCGGTGCGAGGGCAGACTGCTCCTGCAACGAGAAAGGCAGGGAGGTCACGAACAACTCTCCAGTTTGCAAGGGAAAGCAGGACGGAAGGCACCGCTTGGACTCAAGACAGGTGCCTGAAAAACGTGTTGCGCAAAGACCGGCCTGGCCTACGACGGCTAGTCGGGCCGTCACGACGCGCTCAGGCCGCGAAAGTGGGCGAGGTCGGGAGAAGACCTGACACCGCAACCCCAGAACAGATCACCGCGATGTTTGCGGCATCCGGCCGGACATATCCAGGCGCTCGATGCTGCCAGGTAGATGTGGGGCATGGACGCGCGGCATCGCCGCCGTCTGTTCCCTGAAAGACGAGGGGAGACTCATGAACGCATCCTGACGCACTGTCTGGCCGAGCCTGAGGCGTCCAATCTCAGTACCAGACGGTAGCCGAGACTTCGCGCCATTTCTGTTGCGCTGGTTGCGGATGCATTGTCAGACCCCCCCTCTACACTGCCCCACCTCCTACGCCAAGACGAGGTATCCCAGCCCGCACCGTGCCTGGAGGCGCGGCGCTCTAAGCTGCGCATAGTCGTTGCGAACGATAAGGCGCGGCGGACGGTTCAGCTCGCAGCCGACGGCAGGGATGGAGGGAAGACGACCGCGTGCTACACGCGTTGCATCCCGGCCGCGGCATGTGAACGAATGACCGAAAAGATCTTGCCTGGGCATGGGTCCGCTCTAAGTTCGAAATGCGTTCGACGCGCCGTCTGCGGCAGGCACGTCAGCCGCAGCACCCCTGACGGCTGAACCTGCCCTGCTCGAATGGTGGCGCCTCGGCCGGTGGCCTCCGCGTGCATCAACTCGACCTGGTGCCCGGCACCATCGACCAGAATTACCCGGCGCCGACGGCGCTGTGGATCAGAGGTTTCTGCATGGTCGCACGCAGTGGTGTCATGACGGGTCAGTAACGGTTACCGAGGCCAAGTCAACTTCCCTTGTGGTGAACCTAGTTGTCAGTGCCTCCTTCTACGCTGCTAAAAGCGCATCGCATGGGAGCGGATATGGCGGACAAGACGGTGGTCGTGCACGAGGTATGGCCGCAGGTGCTGGAAACAGTGAAGAACCGGCGGCGGTTCACCTGGATTCTGTTGAGTCAGAACGCGAACGTGTTCTTCTATGACGGGGCCACGCTGACACTGGCCTGGGTCAACCAGGGCGCGGTGGACAACTTCGTCAGTTCGGGCTCCGTGGACGTGCTCGAGGAGGTAGTTGAGGAGGTTCTCAGCTGCCCAGCCGCCGTTGAGTCGGTCCTTGAACAAACACCACCTGCGCCCCTGTATCCCATGCCAGCAAGCACTGTGGCGCCAGTGCATGCGCCCCCAGCCACTGCTGCCCTGCCACCCCGGCCAGCCGTGTCAGCGGCATCCACCCTGCATCGCGTGCTGGGACAAACGGCGTTCTTGATGTATGAACAGGGCAACAGCCAGGCTGCTGCCCTGCTGACGGATGTGGGAAGCGTGGAACTGATGCCGGGCAACCACTCCGGGGAGCGGGCGGACGCCGTCCTCATCGTGTCGCCCTGCCTCGTTCCCCAGTTCACCGACGAGGTCCTCGCAGCCATTCGGCCGGTGTTCGTGCACGTGGCGGGACGGCATGGCCTGCAGGTCGATGGCATCAGTGCCGCTCCTGCGCTTCCCGAGATCGGTGACGACTGGCGGCCAATCCTGCGAGCAAAGCTGGCCATGGGAGAGGCCTCCGAGCAGGCGTCCAAGACGCACACCAAGGAAGCTTCCTCCGCCCTCGGCCGGGAGGATCTCGTCAGGGACCAGACAGCAGGATGTACCCGGTACGGCAAGGCCACTGGTCGTCGATGCCGCCGCTCGGCCGCCGAATGGCCAGCCTACGATGACCTCCCTTCTCCTGTAGCCGCGTGCGCCGGCCACCTCACCTCTGAGGAATGGGAAGCGTGCCAGCAGGCACGCAATCGGCGTGGAGAGGAAAGCAGGGCCTGCTTGAAGGCAGAACTCGCTGCCCGCGAGGCCGGCGACGGCGTGCCAGAACCTGCGGCGAATCTCCCTTGTGCGTCGCGGCCGTGTATCGGCCAGTGCACGTCGCAGGAACGTGCCTGGGGAGGTGACTCCGACGAGGCCTCGATGTCGTGCGCGAACTGCGACAGCTGGGTCTGCGTGAGCTGCGGGCAAGCGCAGGTCGAGGCAGTCTTAGAGTTCTGCGCCGACTGCTTGGAGCGCGAGTCACTGTATGACCCGGAACCTGGGTGGGACCGACAGTATGACGGCGAAGCCGACACCGGTCCAAACCTCCATGCCCGACTGACGGCCATGGTCAACGATCTCGTCAAAGTGACAGGTACCACACACCGGGAAGTGAACGCACGCCTTAACCGCAGGGTCGGAGTGATCAGCAGGGTCGGCGCCGATGAACAGATCATTCGCCGTGCAGTCAGTGCCGCCCGCGCATGGCTCGACCAACTCGATTCTTCCACCTGACCAGGACCGACGAGACCGGGAAACGTCAGGCTTCCGCTTGACCAGTAAGCCGCTCCCGACGAACCGACGATATGTGGCTGCCTCAAGCCGTGGCCGTTGCCGAGCCGTAGTTCTCGGCCAACTCGTCGACTGGCAGGTGCTGTTGCGGCGGGCCGTCGAGGTGCAGCCGAAGGCCGCAGCCGGTACGGCCCGCAGGACGCCTGCGCCGCCTGGTGACGGACGGCCTGGGCCATGGTCTGGTAGGCGCGCGACCTCTACTGGTTGAGCCGACGCATCTGGCCATGCCATGCCCGGCAAGAGTTTGACGCCCTTTCACCTTCTGGACTATGCTACATGCCGAATCAGATATCAGATCAGGGATGAAGGTTGGTGGGATGCTGCTGACCACCGGACAGGCCGCGGAAGAGCTCGGATGTGCGATTACGACGTTCCGCCGCCTCATCTCTGCAGGACTGCTTCCGGGCCTGTCCCGCCGCGGTGTGCGCGTCATGATCCCGCTCGAAGTCGTCCAGGCTCTGCAAGCGCGTCAGCAGGCACCGCTCGATCAGCTGCCAGTCAGGGAAATCGCCGTCCTGCGGGTCGACACGGCCCAGCGGACCGATGAGCCGGAGCGCTCCTGGTTCGGCTTCGCGGCTACTCTCTCCCCGGAGGACCTGCTCAAGGCGTTGCGCGGCTGGTGGCGGTGCGACGCGGCGAGTGTCGCGGCCGGGGGAGTCCTGCCGGTGACGCTCGCGGGCTACGTGGTGGCCGTCCTGACCAACCTTCAGTGGTGGGAGAAGAACTCCGAGGGCCGTCACGCCTTTCCTGAGGCCCGCCTGGCCGGCTACGTCACCGACCTGGCCACTCCGCACACCCGCCTCACCTCCCACGCCGACCGGCAGCTTGCCGAACAGCTGCTGGGCACGCGGCTGGCCTCCCACTCGGGCGGAGCCCTCGCCTACGTTTCCACTCACGCCACCGTCGGATGAACCCGGCCCGGACAAGGAACGCCCGATGGACGCACAGAGCTACAGCACCGCGCTCGCCGATCTGCGCACCGTGCGGGACCAGATCAAGAAGACCCGGGCCGCACTGACGAAGCAGGAAGCGGACCGCGACAAGCTGATCGTCCAGCTGGCCTCCTACACGAAGGCGAAGGCAGAGCGCGTTGCCCAGGCAGCCGGACTGGGCATGGCCGATGTCGTCGCTCTTGCCTCAGCCCTGGCCCCCGACAGCCTCGCCACGCACGACGCCCTGCAGCCGTCGACGGCCGAGCCGTCCACGGCCCAGGCCACCCCCGAAGCCGCACCGCCCCCGCCACAGCAGGCAGCGGCCGCCCCCGTCATGACCACTGCCGCGCGACCTGCCCCCGCAGAGCCCGAGGCCCCGCACGTGCCCGCAGCGGCCCAGGCGTCGCGGGATCTGCCCTCCATCCCTGCGGGCAGCAGCGGCGACGCCTGGCTCGCCGCCACCCCCGGGCTGGCGTCCACCCGGCCCAACTTCACCCAGCAGGCCCGCTCCACCGTCTTCCTGGACACCACCACCGGGATTCTGGTCCACCGTCACCAGACGCACCACCTCGACCTCGCCGACCGGTCGGCTGCGGACATCCTCACTGCTGTCTTCCGCACTCTCCCTGACGGCGTGGAGCGGATTTACATCACCGCGGGCGACCCCTGGCACCGTGACGCCGCCCGCTACCCCTACCTGCGCGACGCGGTGGCCGCCTGGCTGAACGCCCCCATCCCGGGCTGGCGCACCGACACCGGCCGTGGCCGCGACCGGATGGCCGGGCACTTCGTCCACGCCCGCAATCCCGTCGGCCGCTACCAGCGCGAACACGGCGACCAGCACGTCGAAATCCGCTCCGTGGGGGAGTGGTTCGACCTCGACGGCGACGACCCGCACACCGTCCGCGACGCCTTTGTCCTGCTGTGGCAGGCGCTGCGCCGCCACTGGGACGACGCCGTCCTCATGGGCTCCCCCTCGCAGACCGGCCGCGACCTGTGGACGCGCACCATCCCCACCCGCGGCCAGCACGCCGACGGCTTCCCCGTGCTGTCGGAGGAACTGCGCGGCCTGCTGCACACCACCGCAGGCCAGGGCCGCAACGAACTGCTCACCCCGCCCCGGGTCCCCGAGCAACTGCCCCAACTCGTCGAGTATGACCGCACCTTCGCCTACGCCAAGCACACCTGGAAATCCCCGGTCGGCACCCCCCGCCGCATCACCGCCGCCACGTTCGCTTCCTGGTCACAGAAGGAGCAGATGCGCGCCCTGTACGGATGCGGCCACTGGCAGGTCCGCGTGACGGTCCCCGACACCTGGAACCACGTCGGCCTGCTGCCCGCCCCCGCCCCCGGCGACCGCGCCTGGCACTACCCGGCCGAGCCCGGCACCACCTTCACCACCTGGGCCGGCGGACCCGAACTCCACACCGCCCTGACCAACCCCATCCAGCCGTGGAAGATCGAGATCCTCGACGGCATCCTGTGGGAGGACGGCAAACCCCTCGACGACTGGGCCAAAAAGCTCAAGGAGACCTGGACCAACCTCTCCGCCCAGGCCCACTTCCAGGGCGATGCCCAGCAGGCCCGCGCCGCCCACCTCGCCTCTCGCGCCGTGCGCTCCATCCTCCTGTATGGCATCGGCTCCTTCGCCCAGCGCCCCCGCATGGTCACCGGAACCACCCCCCGCCACCTGGAGCGCGATGTACCGCCGGACGCCGAAATCATTGGCTTCGACGACGAGTTGATCACCTGGCAGAAGCCCACCGGCTTCGCCCGCGACCCCAATGCCCACCCCGAATGGGCCGCCGCGATCTGGTCCGGCGCGCGCGCCGCCCTGCTCACCCAGCGCCACCGCGACGACGACACCTATGCCGGGGCCCTGCACACCCCGCCCGGCAGCGTCGTCGCCTTCCGCACCGACGCCCTCTACCTCACCCAGCCCCACAACTGGCCCTACCACCACCAGCCCGGCGACTATCTCCTGCGCGGCCGCCTCACCGGCCCCGTCACCGCCCCCACAAGCGAGGAAGAACTCCTCACGCTGCGGGACGCCGGACGCGCGGCCCTCACCGCTGAGCGGGAGGCCTAATGCCGCGCCGCCCCCGCCGCCAGCCTCAACCCCAGCCCGAGTTGAACGAAGCAGCACACCTCGCCGACCGGCTCCAGGCGGTCGGCTACACCAAACGCGACATCGCCCGCATCATCGACCGCGACCCCTCCCTGGTCTCGCAGTTCTACACCAAGAACAAGGGAGCCGCCTTCGTCCCCGCCCTTAGGCAGGTCCTGGCCGCCGTCGAGACCGGCGGCATCACGGACCTGCCCGAACTCGCCGCCATCGCCGCCCGCCACACCCAACGGCGCACCACCACCTCCGGCGCCCGCGCCCGGGTGCGCACCAAGGCCGTCCTGATCACCCCCACCGGCTCCGGCACCGGCCGCGTCGGCGCCCAGGCCATCGCCTCCGGCTCCGCCCGCCTGCGCCCCCTGATTGCCGAAGCAGCCCGTCTGGGCCTGCGCCTGGCCTTCACCGTGCGCCTGGCCAAGACCGGCTACGTGCACCCCTCCGGCAGCCGCACCGACTCACCCGGCATCCGCCGCGACGTCATCCAGCGCGCCGACCACAGTGAGGAACGCTCCTACGGCTCCGCCCAGACCGGCGGCCTCGACGCCGCCGACTTCGCCCGCCGCGTGGACGCCGCAGGCGGCGACGTCACCGCCGCCGTACACCAGTGGCTGGTGGAGACCGGCCGCATCCGCCCCGACGCCCAGATCATCCACCTCGAAATCCGCACTTGGCGTCCCCGCTGACAGTGCGCCGGACAGTAGCCCCTCAGGCTTTCTGGCCGGCACCCTCCTCGGGCTGCGCCTCGGCCTCCGACACACCCGCCGGCTCCGGTGCAGGGGCGGTGTAGAAGACGGACCTGCCCTGCTTGCTGCGCTCGGCCTGACTCTTGGCCACGAGTCCCTCGAGCGTGACCCGCACAACCTTGGTCGCGATCTGGCGCTCCGGATGGGCCTGGCCCAGCGCTGCGGAGATCTCCGCGGCGGAGCGCGGTTCCGTCGACTCGGCGAGGTGGCGCCGGATCAGCTCGACCAGGGTGGGCTGAGCCGCCTTCGTGGCACCCTCCGCCTCGGCTGCGGACTTCTTGACCGCTGCCTTTTGCGGTGCGGCGGCGGACTTGACCGCCCTCTCCTTCCCGCCGCGCGCGGCACTGGCCTTCTTCCGGGGTGAGGGCACCGCGGCACTCTCGGAAGTGGCCGCGGGCTCGGCCGACGCGTCGGTGATGCCAAGTGCCTGCCGCATGTTCACCAGCACGGTGTGGTCGTGCTGCAAGGCAGCCAACTGCTGCTGCAGGGAGGCGATGTCCGCAGTGATGCGTTCCTGCTCCTTGACGTTACGTTCGAGGTCACCGGTCACCTGAGCGGCGTACTGCGATGTCAGTTCAGTGGCGGGAGCGGTTGTCTCGGGCATGGGTGCTGACCTTTCCTCGATGAACGACCGTGCTGCGGGGCTGCACCAGACGAGGCGAGGCCCACTTCTCGGCCGGGATGTTGGCGCCCGGCAGGGGCGCCGCACGTGCCGCACGATGCTTTGGCGTACAGATGGTACGGACAAACGGCACCAGTTGTTCCGTCACGCTGCGTCTTCCTACCGCGAGCCGCCCTCCAGGCTGTCATGCCCTATGGCCACACGGCAGCGCGGCGGAAGTGTGCGTGCCTGCGGCTGGGGCAGTTGCCAGAACACCTCATCGGTCTCCCGGTTGTGATGCCATGTTCTCAGGGTGTGCGTGGTCACCAGTCGGTCGAGCAGTTCCCCGGTCTGCTGCGGAGAGTGCCCGCACAGGCGGGTGAGGATGTACATGGTGATGCTGTGTTCGGGCCGGACGTCGGTGTGCGCGGCCAGCACGAGAGCGGTCAGCCGCAGTGCGGGCGTCGTGGCCGGCAGGACCAACGGCGCGGGCCGCAGCGCCCAGTCGGCAGCACGGCAGCGGGCACGGCGGCCAGGCGCCTGGTCCAGCGCTGTGGCATCGAGCAGCCGCACCTGCCACGGCAGCGCACGCACGTCCGGCAGCTCCAGCCAGCCTGCGTGGGCCAGCTCCAGCCATACTTCGCGATTCTGGCGCATGCGCATGCCCCGCAACAGGCCCGCCGGTAGCCGGACATGGGCGCGAGTGTCGGCACGCAGCGCGCACTGCAGGGCCAGCAAGCGGGCGGCGGGAGACGCGACGCAGCCGAGCGTGGAGGCGAGGTGGGTGAGCATCTCCCGTACCCGGTGCGGCTCGTCTCCGTGCACCCGCGGCCGGGCGGGGGCTGATGCGGCCGATCGGCGAGGGCTGAGCAGGGTATCCGGCACAACGGCCGTATGGCTGGTCGCCGCCGCGCAGGCCGCGCAGGTGTCGGCCAGTCGCCAGGCGCGGCCGCTGCGGTCGCGGGTCAGCGCCAGCAGCACCCGCCCGGCACAGCCACGGTGACGCGGATGCCACACGCAGCCCCGCAGCCGACACTGGCAGCTGCGCAGGTGCGCCGGCAATGCGTCCACGCGGACATGGCAGGCCAGATGCGCCAGGGCGGCCGACCGTGCGGAGGATGCCCGCAGGGGGAAGGAGCGGGCGGTACACGAGGGGCAGACGAGTGCGGGGCCGCCCGCCTGTGGACGCAGCTCCACCGTCCAGATACGCCGCACTGCGGCATGTGCGCCACCGAACCGCATGGGCCGGTCGTCCTCCCGTCCGTCTGTTCTTGTCGTGGCGGGGGTTCACCGTGGCAGGCCCCCGAGACGGACGCACTGTAGTGCAGATTCCCGCACCGCGGATTTCACCCTCCCTCCACTCCGGCGAAAGTGCAGAAACCCGCACTGACGGGGCAGGGGTCTGCACCGTCGGATGGTCGGGTGACGATCTTGCCGCCCGACCCCGACCTCACTGCGCTGCGCGTCGTGCTCGCGCGCCTGCGGGCCGAACGCGGTTGGACCTTCGATGAACTCGCCGACCGCAGCGGTCTGGCCCGGCGCACCCTCATCGACCTCGAACACGGCCGCACCACCGGCAGTGTCACCACCTGGCACACCCTCGCCCACACCTTCGACGTACCCATCGAGCACTTCCTGGGCGCCCTTTGCGACGACCACACCCCGCCCGGCACGGCCACTTCCTGAACCCTCGCTCCGTCCCGGTGCGCACCACGCCGGGAATCACCCGATCGGGCAATCAGGAAACGAACAGCCATCCGTAGTAACGCTCATGTGTGCGGGCCCGTTGAGCCGGCCGTGGGACATACCCCCGACACGCTGCTCACGTCCGCGTGTCGCCTGGCACGGTCCGGGCCATGTGCCCCACGCCCGCACCCGACGGCCGCCACTGGGACGGCAGCCCCCGCGCTCTCCGCCGCCCCCGCCCGCTCCGGGTGACCACCACCAGCCCCAGCCACCTGCTGCGCACCGGCCAAACCGGCCGCTGCCGCCACTGCGGCAACCGCATCGACCTCTACCCGCGTTCCGACCAGCGACCCATCGCCCTGCACCCCGCCGAACTGACCGTCACCGACGTCCCCGAATCCTGCCGCTGGCACCTCAGCGGCGGCATCGCCTACCCACACGGCGACAACAGCGCCTGGTGCCGCATCCCGCATGCCGTGCTCTGCCCCCACCGCACCCCCACCTGCCAGGCCGGCCCCCGCCTCGAGGCGATCCGCCGCCAACTCGCCGTCCGCACCCGCCGCCTGATCGACACCGGGGCCCTCACCCCCGCCCCACCCGTCACCCCGCAGCCCGATGCCCCCAAGACCGACGGACCCGACCGCCCCGTCGTCCAGCTGCTGCTATGCCGCTACCTCGCCCAGCAGCGACTCGAGGACCTGCGCTGCGTCGCCCAGACCCGCCACCGCCACCGCTGCCCCCACCCCGTCCTCGCCGGCCCAGCCGGGAGGTGGAAACTGCTGCCCACCACCGCCCAGCACGGCCAACTCGCCCTGCCCGATGTCCTGATGGCCGTCTACGACCTGGGCCACCTCTCCTATGGCGAACAGCTGCGCTGGCGCACCCAGCGCTGCCCGGCACACGCCACCGCACCCGGCGCCGCCGACCTCGCCCTGGCCTACTGGGAACCCTTCGACCCCCTCCTGCATGCGGCACACATCCACACCCGCCTGCCCCATTCCTCGCCCCGCCCGCGCCAAAGGGGATGACCAGTGCCGCACCACGCCCTGGAAATCACGCTGACCCGCCCTCTGCCCCCGCCTGTCCTGCACCGCGCCGCCCGCCTGCTGCCGCTCGCCGCCAACCACGACCCCACCCGCCTGATGGCCCTCGTCGCCGCCAAGACGCCGCAGCGCGCCGCCCGCCGGCTGCGCCGCCGCCTCGGCACTCGGCTGCCCATCGACGTGATCACCACCCACTACCCGGACGCCGACCACAGCGTGCTGCTCAACATCGCCTTCCCGCCCGCTGTGCACGCCGCCCTGACCACCGGTGCCCGCCGCGCCCAGCAGACCCCCGAGCGCTTCCTGGAACTGGCCGTGCACCGGGCCCTGGCCGAGCACGCCGACCGGGAGACCGAGCGCCTCGACCACGCGGTGCGCCAACTGCTGGCCCACACCACCCCTGCCTACCTGCTGGCCGCCGTCGGGCACGCACTCGCCCGGCTCCCTGAGAGGCCCACGCCGTGAACCCCACCGACGAACAGACCGCAGCCGCTGACGCCTTCCACGCTGGCGACCACCTGGCCCTGCAGGCCGGCGCCGGCACCGGCAAGACCACCACCCTCGCCCTCCTCGCCCGCGCCACCACCCGCCGCGGCCGCTACCTGGCCTACAACCGGGCCATCGCCCAGGACGCCCGCACCCGCTTCCCCGATACCGTCCAGTGCAAGACCGCCCACGCCCTCGCCTACGCCGCCATCGGCCACCGCTACACCCGCCGCCTCAACGCCCCCCGCCGCCCGGCCTGGCAGACCGGACAAGCCCTCGGACTGACCCAAGCCGTCCGTATCGGCGACCGCGAGATCTCCCAACGCGCCCTGTCCAACGCCGCCCTGCGTACCGTCGCCCGCTTCTGCCACACCGCGGACGAGGCCATCACCCGCCACCACGTTCCCCACCTGCGCGGCCTGGACGACTCCGACCTGCATGCCCAACTCGCCGCCCACATCCTGCCGTTCGCCCGCAAAGCCTGGGCCGACCTGCAGCACTCCGACGACGGCGCAGTCCGCTTCGACCACGACCACTACCTCAAGATCTGGGCCCTCACCCGGCCGCGCATCCAAGCCGACTTCCTGCTGCTGGACGAGGCCCAGGACACCAACCCCGTCGTCGAACAGATCTTCCTGGGCCAGCGCGGCCACGCCCAACTCGTCATGGTCGGCGACTCCGCCCAGGCCATCTACCACTGGCGCGGCGCCAAAGACGTCATGACCGGCTTCGACGGCACCCAGCTGACCCTGTCCCAGTCCTTCCGCTTCGGCCCCGACCTCGCTCGGGAGGCCAACCGCTGGCTGCATTTCGCCGACGCCCCCATCCGCCTCACCGGCACCCCCGCCGTGCCCACCGAACTCGGCCCCGTCACCCAGCCGGACGCCGTGCTGTGCCGCACCAACGTCGGCGCCATGGCCCAGGTCATGACCCTCATGGCGGCCGGCTACCGGGTCGCCCTGGCCGGGGGAGGAGACAGCCTGCAGGCCCTGGCCCTTGCGGCCCGCGACCTGAAAGAGGGCCGGCGCACCCACCACCCCGAACTCATCCTCTTCCCCTCATGGGGCGACCTGCAGGACTACGCCGCCCACGACCCGGCCGGCCGCGACCTGCAGCCCCTGGTCAACCTCGTCGACACCCACGGCACCGACGCCATCCTCACCGCCGTCGCCCGCCTCGCCCCCGAACCGCACGCCCAGGTCACCGTCTCCACCGCCCACAAGGCCAAAGGACGCGAATGGCCCCGCATCCTCATCGCCGACGACTTCGCCCGGCTCGAGGACCAGACCACCGACGGACAAACAAACACCACGAGACCCCCCGATCCCATCGACGATGCCGAAGCCCGTCTGGCCTACGTAGCGGTCACCCGCACCCGCCAACGCCTTGACCTGGGCGGCCTGTCCTGGGTCCACGACCATCCCGACGGCACCCCGCCCGTCTGAACAGCCTTGGAAGAGCGGGGCCGTGCTGGTGACGCAAGTCAACGCGAAGCCGTGTAACCGATCGAAGGCCGCACCAAGACCACCCCCTCGATGCACTGCCCGAGTAGGACACGGTCTTAGGTGCGGCGGGGCCAGGAACCTGGACCTCCTGAACGAGAGCAGGGCCCCGGCCGTGAGATCACGCCAGTTCTGCCAGGTTGTGCAGGTCGTCGCGGACGAGGCGGTCGCGTTCGGGCGCATCCAGCCACCGCGCGTGGGAGCCGCGGTGGTCCTTTTTGACCCACAGCACGTCGTGCACCGTCTCGGCGACCGGACGCAGGTGGCTGATGACGGCCAGCAGTGTGTCGGTGCCGACGTGTGCGCGCAGGACCTGCAGGGCGCTGTCGAGGGAAGCGCTGTCCAGGGTGCCGAAGCCTTCGTCGAGGAAGAGGCTTTCCATGCGGGTACCGCTTCGGCCGTGCATCTCCACCAACGCGAGGGAGAGAGCGAGCGATGCTTGGAAGGTTTCCCCGCCGGAGAGGGTGCGTGAGCTGCGGCGGGTGTGGCTGGTGAGACTGACGATGTCGAAGTCGTCGGCGAAACCCAGCCGTCCGCCGGAGAGCTGCTGCAGCAGCTCACTGCCGTGCGCGAGCAAAGCACGGGTGCGCAGGTCGGTGAGGTGGCCGAGGAACTTCCCGTCCGTCATATGGGCGCTCACTGCCTGCCAGGCGGCCAGCTGGCGCTCGCCTGCAGCCAGGGCATCTGCCAGTTGTTCCTTGTGGGGGATCTGGGACTCGGCCTTCTCCGCGTCACTGAGGGCGCGTTCGGCTTCGTTGCGCAGGGTGCCGGCTTGGCTGCTCAGGCCGTCCAGGAGGGTGGGGTCCAAAGCATCCGTCGTCTCCCCGGACATCTGCAGCATCGTGGTGCTGGGGTAGGCGACCACCACCTCCTGGGCATGCGCAGAGAGCCGCGTGGTCAGCTCCGCCATGGCCGCGCGGGCCGCGGTGTCGTGTCCGTCCAGTGCCGCCAGCAGCAGCGTGCCGGCGGTTTCCAGAGCTGCGGCGTACTCCTCCGCAGCTGCAGGGTTGCTGGCCACGGTGGGGGGAGACAGTACGGGGCGTGCGGACTCCTCGATCAGTGCTGCTGCACTGGTGGCGCTGTCCGCCCAGCGCTGCAGCCGTACTTCGAGTTGATGCAGAGGGTCAGTGACCTCCCGCTGTTGGCGTCCTGCCAGTTCGCTCTGCTCGACAAGCAGCTCCTGCGCACGTGTACGCAGTTGGGTCTGCCGTCCGGCCAGTTCCTGCTGGCGGCTCTGTTCGAGACGTACTGTCTCAGCCGCGGCTGCCAGATGATCGGCGGTGGGCAGCTGCGGAGGTTGGGGCAGCGCGGTCCGTACGGGTTCAGGCATTGCGGACAGGCTTGCCAGCAGGCTGCGCTGCTCGTTCTTGAGGTGCTCGCTCCGTTTCTCAGCCTGCTCGCGGGCCTTGCCTGAGTCCCGTGTGGCTTTTTCCAGCACAGTGCGATCCGCGCCCAGCTGGGCTTCTGCCCGTGCCAGCGCACTCCTGCCGGCATCGGCTGCTTCCTGCAGCTGAACGACACGGCCATGGGCGACCTGCAGGAGGACACCGGTCAAGGTCTCCCGCTCGACGGCAGTTGGCTGTGCGCCGTCGGTCAGGCGGGCAAGGGATGTCGCGACCGCGGTCTCCAACTCCTTGGCGAACGCAGCCGGCTGGGGGTGGTCGGTGCGTGAGGCGAGTTCCATCGCCTGCTCACGCACCGCAGGAAGAGACGCTTCGAGCTGAGCGGCGGCTTCCTTGACCTGCTGCTCGTGTTCCTGCAGGGTCCGCTGAAGCCCCTCGAACTCGTGCGTGTGGCGGGCGTGTTCCCGCTCGGCGCTGCTCAGCGCGGCGGAGGCACTCTCTACCGCGGCCGCGGCTTGAGCGAGGGCTTCGTCGTCCTGCGGCTGCGGCGGCTGGTAGTCGTCGGGCAGCGGTCGGGCACAGACGGAGCAGCCGTCCCCGGGGACCAGTCCATCGCCCGCGGTGTGTGCGGCCTCCTGGCGCCGGATCCCGTCCAGCACATCCTGCGCCGCGACCACCGCGGCCCGCGCCTTCTCCGGGTCGCTACCGGGAAGATCCTGCAGGAGGGTACTGAGCCTCTTGCTGGTGGTGGCGCGGTTGGCACGCTGGAGGGCCAGTACGCCGGCTGCTTCGCCGGCGTGCCGGACGGCGGTCGTCAGTGCCTGCAGCACCTCGTTGGCGGCAGTGGCATCCTCGTCGGTGTCCTGCGCCTGTGCACCCAGCTCGGCGACGTGTGTCTCGGCGTTCTTCAGCTCGTCGGCACGCCGGGCCAGAGCCTCTTCCTCGCTCGCGAGCTCGGCCAGGAACTGGGCGTGCTCCGCCTGCCCCTGCGCAAGGGTGCTGAGCCTGCCGGGCATGTCCCCGAGAACCTGGGCGGCTGCCGCCAGGACGTCGGGAGCCAGCCCCGCTGCGACGGCCCTCTCCTGCTCGGCAGTGACAGCCGTGAGACCGTTCTGGACGGCGGTCTCGGCTGCGGCGTTGGCTTCCTGCAGCTGCTGCAGTTCTTTCTGGGCCTGCCGGACAGAGGCCGTGATGCGGCCATAGTCGGCCACGCACCGCTCGGCGAGTTCGGCAGCGGCCTTCACACTGAGGCGGGCTTGTTGCGACGTCTGTGCGGCCTCGGTCTGCAGCCGGCGCAGTTCGGCCAGCCGGTCGTCGAGGTCTGAGGCGCCGAGGAAGGCTCGTTCGTGCCGCTGCCGGTCTGCTTGGGCCTGAGCGCCCGGGTCCGCAAGCAGCCGGGCGTCTTCCTGCCGTGCCTGGCTGATGAGGTCCTTGATCCGGCTGACGGCTCCGTCGGCGAGCTTGCGTACCCGCTGCAGCTCGTCAACACCGAAGAGGGACTTCAGGATGCGGGTACGCTCGGCGTCACCCGCGTTGAGTAGATCGCCGAAGCGTCCTTGCGGCACCAGGACGGAGGATTTGAAGGTGATGTAGTCGATTCCCAGGAGTTCGCGGACGGCTGCGTCGACGGCGCGTGTGCCGTCGGTGTGCTTGCCGTTTGGGTCCGTCAGCCGTGCCTGGGTTCCGCGGGTGGCGTGGAAGACGCGGTGTGCCCGCCATTCCCGGCCGTCCACGCGGAACACGAGGTCGACGCTCATGGCCTGGCAGTCGTCGGAGCGCAGCTGGGCAGCCTGGTCGGTGAAGGAACATCTGCCGTACAGGGCGACGGTGATGGCTTCCAGGATGCTGGTCTTGCCCGCGCCGGTGTCGCCGAGGATGCCCACGAGGGTCTTGCCGGTGAAGTCGATCTCGCAGGTGCCGGGGTAGCTGCGGACCCCTGAGAAGGTCAGGCGGACGATCTTCATGAGGTGGTCTCCGTACCGCCGTGTGCGGCGCTGGTCCAGGGGGTGGCGATGGCGTCGGCGAGCAGATGCTCGGCGAGGGAGGGGGGAAGGCCGGAGTCCGGTGTGTTCAGCAGGTCTGCAAAGGCGGCCACGACCTCGTCGGCGTGCTGCCCCGGGGTGCCGGGACCGGCGAGGTAGGCGCTGAATGCCGCAGTGACGTCGAGTTGCCCGTCGTCGGCCGCATCGGCGCCCGACAGGACGGTGGCCCGGGTGGCCGCGCACTCTTCCTCGAAGTCCACCAGTACAGCGTCCGGCACCAGGTCGGCGATCCGCTCTCCGAGCCGGGGGACTGGCTCGTCGGTGCGGATGACTGCCTTGAGGTAGACGCCGGTGTACTGGGCGGCAGCGGCGCCCAGTTCCTCCAGGGTGCCGTCGAAGCGGGTCAGGCGCCGTCCGGAGCGCAGAGTGTGCGGGGTGGTGAGCGTGCGCCGGCCGGGGGCCGCGTCGACGACGGTGACGCTCTTGGTCTCCTCGCTCTCGCCGAAGTCCATCTGCAGAGGACTGCCGGCGTAGCGGGCGGGCAGGCGCCCGCTGCCGACGGGCTGGGGTTTGTGGATGTGTCCCAGGGCGCAGTAGGCGACCTGCGGCAGGGCGTCCGCGGCGGTGGCATACGGCTCGCGTGCCTCCCACATCCGCTCGCTGTAGGAGGGCACGGCGCTGGCCACGTACTGGTGGGCGGTGAACAGCAACACGTCGCGGCCGGGATCGTAACCGTCGAGCAGCCGGGCGAGCAGCCCGTCCTGCAGTTCCCGCAGACCGGCCGCGTAGACGCCCTCGGTGGTCCCGAAGCCCGGGAACAGATGCAGATAGCGGTTGGGGTGCACGTACGGCAGGGCGGCCAGGCGGATGCGCTCGTGTCCGTCGCGGCTGTCGAAGTTGAGCACGGTGCCCGGTTCCGTGTCGCCCCGGCTGTGCACGAAGCGCAGGCGGCCCTGGTCGGCGTCGGGCCGCAGCGTGCATACATAGGCCAGCAGGTCGAAGAGTTCGGGGGAGTCGTGGTTGCCGCCCAGCACCACGGTGGGTGCGATGCGCGCGAGGCTGTCGAGGCAGCGCATCGCGCGCAGGATGTCCTTGTGGGCGGGCCGGTAGGTGTCGAACAGGTCGCCGCTGTGCACGATCAGATCCGGCTGCACGGACTCCGCTATGGCGATGATCTCGGCCAGGACGGCGTCGAACTCCTCGTCCCGGGAGCGGCGCCCCAGGGTGCGGCCCAGATGCCAGTCGGATGTGTGCAGGGCTTTCATGAACGGCTCTCCTCGGTGACGGCAGGACTGCCCGATGCCCACTGCGCAGCGGCAGTTGGCGAAGTGCCGACGACTCTACAGCAGCAATCACAGGAGAAATCTGGAAAACCTTGGAATGCGGTAGGGTGGTGGTCATGCACGAGCATCTGGACGCACTCGAACAACGCATGCATCAGCTGCAGCAAGCCATGCGGCGTGCCCAACTGGCCCGTGACAGCGACCAGGTCAAACAGCTCCGTGAAGACCTGCGGCGTACCCAGCGCGCCTGGGACGCTCTCTTCGCACAGGCCGAAGAGGGCGAGGAGAACAGCACTTCCGACAGTGGCGGGAACAGCGCTCCGGCGCAGGAGGCTCCCGCAGAGCCGCAAACCCTGCTGCCCGCACGTGAACAGGTCCACCAGGTCCTGACCCTGCTCGCCGTGCCGGCCGCCCCCAAGCTCATCAGCACCGTCCACGAAGCCTTCTTCGCCGGCGGACTGGCCCCCTCCCGGCTGACCAGCCTGCGCCGCGACGAAGAACGCTCCTACCGCAGCGCCCCCGGCGCCCGCCCCTACTACCTGTGCCCGGCGCTCACCTCCGACCTGCTCTCACCCGCGCGCGGCCTGCTCACCGTCAGCACCTGGTCCTTGGAACAGCGCATCGTCGGCCCGCTCAGCGCCCGCGTCCACTTCCTCACCAGCGCCCTGAACATCGCGGACGCCGCCGAACGCCTCGACACGGCCACCCTGCCGCTGCCCGTCCGCCAACTGCTCGTGCGCTACGCCCAGAACATCCCCGGTGCCCAGCCCCCCACACCGCACCCCAGCCCGGCCGGAGCACCCCTCGACCTGACCCTGCTGCGCCGTGCCGCCGAGGACGAGCTCACCCTCCACACGGCCAGCGACACCACCACCCGCACCCAGGCCGCCGCCCGGGCCCGCAGCCAACTCGACACCGCGGCACTGCTGTTCGGAGGATCCTTCCAGTCCGCCCGCCGCCTGCGCTCCGTCCCCTGACCGCCTGCGCCCTGTCCCCGCAAGGAACATCTGTGAGTCAGCTCAACGACCGGCTCGCCGCACTGCGCGGCCCCGTCCCTGCCAAAGGGCACGACGCCCGCACCCTCGCGGCCCTGACCGCCAACCCCGGCTGCAACCGCCGAGCCCTGCTCGACGCCGCCGGCATCGACAAGGACGCCATCGCCGTCCACCTGGGCAAACCCCGCCCCCTCGCCAAGTCCTCCCTCGCTCTCAGGAGCGGAGCCACCTTCGAACAGCAGGTCAAGGCCGACGGCTGCGCCGAACTGCTGCGCCTGCTGCGTGACGTCCTGGATCTGCCGCTGCCCGAAGCCGCCCACACCGACCTCGCAGTGGTCGGCACCCAAGACGCCTCCCCCCAGGTGCGCTACATCCACACCCGCAATGCAGTCCTGGAAGCACTCCATTCCACGAGCCCCGCCCGCACGCTGCTGGACCACCCCATCCTGCAGCTGACCGTCGCCGGCCACCCGGTCTACCTCGAGCCCGACGTCGTCGCCTTCCAGATCGACGGCGTCTTCCACATCATCGAGATCAAGTCCTTCGCCGTCGTCGACCAGCAGGCGAGCGGCGCGAAGGTGGCCGCCGCCGTCACCCAGGCCGCCGCCTACGTCCTCGCCCTGCGCGAACTGCTCGCAAACGAAGGCATCGACGGCGACAGAGTCTCCCACGACGTCATCCTCGTCACGCCCCGAAACTTCACCCGCCGCCCCACCGCCAGCGTGGTCGATGCCCGCAAGAAGATCGCCGCCCTCACCCGGCAACTCAACCGGCTCACCCGCGTCGAGCCGCTCCTCGACGCGCTGCCGGCCCGCATCACGTTCGACCTCGTCCTCGATCAGGACAAGCGGCCCACCCGCGACCCCAAGGAACTCACCGCCGCCCTGCAAGCCACCACCACCCGCTACACCCCTGCCTGCCGTCATTTCTGCGACCTGGCCTACGTCTGCCGAGGCGAAGCCCGCGATGACGGATCGATCGACGTCCTGGGCAGCGACATCAGCGACGACCTCGGCGGCATCGACCACATCGGCACCGCCCTGCGCCTCGCCGACGGCACCCGCACCCCCGCCGCCGACCAGGCCGACCTGGCCGCCGCCCTCCGGCACGCCCACGCCGTCCGCACCCAACTGCGGGAGTCCGCATGAGCCGACTGTCCACCCTGCTGCGCCTTGAGGCAGCCGAGACCGAAACAGTGCAGGACGCCAGCATGGTCGGCCACTTCCACCTTGCCGAGCAGCCACTGATCTTCCTGCCGCTCAACCGCTCCGGTACCGAAGCGACCTTGCTGGCCGTCATGTTCGGCGCCGAACCGGGCCGCCCCCAGCTCCTGGTCGCACCGCCCCACGGGCGGCCCACCGCGTTCCTGGAAGAACTGGCCGGCCACATCCTCACCTACATCGAAGGCTTCCAGAGCACCGAACACCTGCCCGCCAAAGGCAAAAAGCCTGCCCGCGAGCGTCACACCCATGCCCCCCAACTCCTGGTCGCCAACCGCAGATCCCTTCCCTACGTCGGGCGGCTGGGCCGTGCCTTGCGCTTCACCGAGCCGCCCGAAGGCAGCGACCCGGCCCACAGCATCGGCCGCCTCGGCCAGTGGCTCACCTTCTTCGCCGACCACGCCGAACACCCCGGCTCCGCCCTCCTGCTGGCCCTGACCGATCTGCTGGCCACCCGCTGGATCACGGGCCAGAGCCGCCTGGAGGACGAGCATCTTGCCGCCCTCCTGGCCTGGATCGACCCTCCCCCCGGCACCACAGGCCTGCGCGCCGCCCTCGATGCCGAAAACCCCCAAGTCCCCGGTCCTGATGGCCAACTGCACCGCCCCGCCGGCCCGGCCACCGACCCCTCCTTCGACAGCCTCGAACTCGACCCCCTGCTGACGGCCTACGACAACGCCGCCAAAGAAGGCAACACCGCCGCGATGATGAGGCTCACCGACCGGCTGCACACCCTCCTGCACAACTACCTCAAGCCAACCTGGGACGACACCTGGCACGCCCTCGGCCTGCTGCGCAACCTGCCCCAGACCCACGACGCGCAGCGCCGCTGGGCCGCCGACCGCGACCGCTTCACCGCTTACACCACCTACCTCGCGGCCGACGGACGCCCCCAGCCCATCAAGGACGATCCCGTCTCCGCCGCCCGCCGGCTCGCCCGCATGGAACTGGCCCAAGGAGCCTTCGACGCCCACCGCGCTTTGGAAGACCCCTACTTCATGGCCGAGCGGCGCACCACCGGAGAAGCCGTCGCCGGCACCGTCACCGAGGTCGACGCCCACCACACCGTCCCCGGCGCCCGAAGCCCCAAACTGCGCCCCCGCCTGACCCTGCACACCACCGACCCGGTACGCCTGGACATCGGGCACCTGCTCGCCGGACCCCATAACCCCCGCGTGCACATGGCCGTGCGTGCCATCACTCCTCACGGCCAGGGCACGGACCTCCTGCTCGAGGTGAAGACGCTCACCGGCACCGTGAACAAGCCCAGGACCGACTCCGTCCCCGCCGTCGGTGATCTGCTCGAGCTGACCTTCGCCCCCGAGTTCTTCAGCCGGCCCCCGTTCCCCAGCCGGGAGAACACTCCCTGGACCCACGGCGGCCCTCAGCACAACCACCCAGCCGCCGTCCTGGAGGAGACCGAGGAGACCCAGCCGTGACCCAGCCCCCGATCCCGCCCGTGGAACTGGCCGACCAAGCGGTTACCGCCGTCCTGACCGCACTGACCGGCACCACCACGCGGCCCCTCGTCGTCGACTCGCCTCCCGGCGCAGGGAAATCGACCCTGGTCGTGCGCGCAGCCCGTGCCCTTGCCGACGCCGGCGAACAGTGCATCATCATCGCCCAGACCAACCACCAGGTCGACGACCTCCTGGTCAGCCTCGCCGATCCAGAAGCACCCCGGCTACGCCTGGGACGCCTCGCCGGGCACAACTACGAGGCACCCGAAGAAGTCCTGGCCCTGACCGACACCATCATCAGCAAAGACATCAAAGACGTCCTCGCCTGCGACGTGATCATCGCAACCGCCATGAAATGGGCGTACGTAGACGGCCCCCGCTGGAAGTGGGCCATCATCGACGAGGCCTACCAGATGCGCTCCGACGCCCTCCTGCTGATCGCCAAGCTCTTCGACCGGGCCCTCCTCGTCGGCGACCCCGGACAACTCGACCCGTTCTCCATCGTCAGCACCCCCCGGTGGACCGGGCTGCCCCACGACCCCCTCAACAACGCCGTCACCGTCCTGACGAACCACAACGACACCAATACCCACACCTTGCCCGTCTCCTGGCGGCTTCCCGCCTCAGCAGCCGGCATCGTCTCCCGGGCCTTCTACCCCTTCACCCCCTTCCAGCCCGCCACAGCCCCGGCCACCCGCGCCCTCGCCTTCACCATCAACGCCTTGCACAACCCCTTCGACCCAACCGTCGAGGAAGCTGTACGCACCGGCTGGGCCCTGCACGAACTCCCGCCCCGTCACACCGCACGCATCGACGCCGAGGCCGCCCACGCCACCGTCGCCCTGGCCTCCCGCCTCCTGGAGCGCGGAGTCGAGGCCGTCTGCGAGAAATACCCCATGGGCCGGCGCCTGCAGCCCGCCGACATCGCCATCGGCACCGCTCACCGGGAACAGGCCCGTCACATCCAGCACATCCTCAACCGCAATCCCCATGCCCGAGGAGTGCGTGCCGACACCGCCAACCGCCTGCAGGGCCGTGAGTTCGCCGTCACCATCGTGCTGCACCCCTTGTCCGGCCGCCGCGACGCCTCCGCCTTCCACCTCGAAGCGGGCCGCCTGTGCGTACTGGCCTCACGCCACCGTCACGCCTGCATCATGGTCGCCCGGGCCGGCATCGCCGACCTCCTCGACCGCCACCCCTCCAACGAGCCCGTCGCCCTCGGCGTCCCCGCCAAGTTCCCCGACGGCTGGGAAGCCCACCAGCACGTCCTCGACCACCTCTCCCAGCACCGCGTCCCTGCCGCCTGACCGCCCCGCACCGGAAGCCGCATCCTGCCCATGGCACCCACCGAGCTGACGCTGCGCCCTCACCAGAGGGACGCAGTCGCCGCAGCCACCCGGACCCTGAACCAGAATCCGCGCGCGAGTGTGATCGCTGCGTGCGGCACCGGCAAGACCCTCATCGCCGCCCGCACCACGGCCCACATCGCCCCACGGGGGAGGGCGTTGGTGCTGCTGCCGACGCTGGACCTGCTGTCGCAGACGATCCGCTCCTGGCGCACAGCCGGGCGTAAAGGCACCGCCATCGCGGTGTGCTCGGCCCGCCAGGCCCTCGACCACCAGCCGCTCGGCGCCGACGTTCCCATGACCACCGACCCCGCCGAACTGGCGGCCCTGGCCACCACGCCCTCTCCCGGGCCGGTCACGGTGTATGCCACCTACGCCTCCCTGCCCGCCGTCGTCTCCGCCCACCGCGCCCACCATCTGCCCCCGTGGGACATGGTGGTCGTCGACGAGGCCCACCGCACCGCCGGCCGCCTGGGCAAGGCATGGGCCGCAATCCACCACGACGACCAGGTCCCCGCCGCCCGCCGCCTGTACCTGACCGCCACCCCCCGCATCTGGGACGACGACCCGGGCGCCGAGGGGGCAGAGGCGGTGGCCTCCATGGACGACCCGGTCGTCTTCGGCCCCGTTGCCTACCGCCTGACCCTCTCCGACGCCATCGACCTCGGCCTGCTCGCCGACTACCAGATCCTCGTCCCGGTCGTCGACAACACCGACCTGCGCGACTGGCTGGCCACCGGACCCGGCGCCGGCGTCGACGGACTGCGCCTGGCAGGACGCCAGGTCGCCGTCCTGCGCGCTATCCACGACCACCGGCTGCGCCGCATCCTGACCTTCCACCACCGCGTCGCCGACGCCCGCGCCTTCGCCGCCACGCTGGCCGACACCGCCGCCGCCCTCCCCGCCGGCCTGAGACCGGCGGGGCTGTGGGCGGACTGGATCAGCGGCAGCCACGCCCCGCAGGTCCGCCGTCGTCTGCTCCTTGAGTTCGCCGCCCACACCGATCCCCACACACCGGCCGTGCTCTCGAACGCCCGCGTGCTGGGGGAGGGCATCGATGTACCTGCTATCGATGCCGTCGTCTTCGCCGACCCCAAGAACAGCCCCGTCGACACGGTCCAGGCCGTCGGCCGCGCCCTGCGCCAAGAGCCCGGCGCCGGCAAGAAGGCCACCCTCGTCGTTCCCGTCTACCTCACTCCCGGCGAAGACCCCGACGATCTTCTGGGCGCCGACGCCTATACCCCGCTGTGGCGCACTGTCCAGGCCCTGCGTGCCCACGACGACCGCCTCGATGCGCGGCTTGCCGACCCGCGCACCTACCGGCCCACTATGCCCTCCGCGGACCCCGATGCCTGGCTGCACTTCGACCGCCCCACCCAAGCCGAAGAAGTCGCCCTCGCCCTCTCCCTGCGGGTCCTTGCCCCCAAGAGCGCCGAATGGCGCCGCGGCCTGACCGCAGCCCGCCGATACCACCGCGCCCACCACCACTTGGACGTCCCCCAGGCCTATCAGGACCCCGTCGGCTACCCCCTGGGCCGCTGGCTGGCCTGGCAGCGCCACCTGCACACCACCGGCGCCCTCGACCCGGCACGCACCCAGGCCCTGGAACGCCTCGGCATCATCTGGGCTCCCCGTCAACAGGCCTTCGACCGCGGCCTCGCTCATGCCGCCGCCTACGCCGCCCGCCACGGCCACCTCGCCGCCCCCGTCGACGAGGTCCACGACGACTATCCCCTCGGGCGCTGGCTGGCGAGCCAGCGCACCCGCGCCAGCCGCCTCACCGCAGAACGGGCAGCTGCCCTCACCGCCCTGGACCCGTGGTGGAACCCGCCCTGGCCGATCGCCTGGCAACGGGCCTACCACGCCGCGCGCACAGGGCCGGACGAAGCCGGGACGGCGAACGCGGGGGAGTGGCTCAAGACTCAGTGGGCCCGCGCCGATGACCTGCACCCCGGGCAACACACTCTCCTGTCCCAACTGGGACGTGACCCGGTGCCTGTTCCCGGCTCGGAAGAGGGCGGCCGACTGCCCGCGCGGGAACGCGCCTTCCGGCGCGGGCTGGCCGCCGCACGGTCCTTCCTCGAGCGGGAAGGCCACCTCGATGTGCCTCAACGGCACATCGAGGCCTTCGACGGCGACCACGTGCGCCTGGGGCAGTGGCTGAGCAATGTGCGACGCCGGCATTCCGCTCTCAGCCCTCAGCGGCGGGCGGCCCTTGCCGAGCTCGGCCTGTGAGTGGGCGTCAGGCAAGCACGGGCAGCAGGATGAGCCGGATATTCGGTATTCGATAGTTTGTTCGTTTAGCCGTGTTTGTCAGTGCCGCCTTCTAAGGTGAGGCCTCATCCGTCTCAGCTGAGACGGACACGGCGTCTCGTATACGTGTGAACTGGGGGAGAACGCGTGGACTTTGAGGATGTCGCAGGGCTTCACGATCACCCGGCATGGCGGCTGTTACGGGCTGATCATGCCCCGCTGGTGCTGGCATTCTGCGGTGCGGTGTTCGTCGATGAGAATGCCCGAGGCGTCCCCGAAGTGGTCCTCGTCTCCCGTCTGGACGACCAGCTGTATGACCTCAATGAGCGGGGAGCCGGCTCGTTCCCGCGGCCGGCCGCGGCCTACCTGACGGAGTGGACCGCCAACGGATGGCTGCGCAAGTACTACCCGCCCGGTGAGGACGAGGCACACTTCGACGCGACCAGCGCCCTGGAGAAGGCGGTTGCTTGGGTCCGGGGGCTTCCCGCCCGCTCCTTCATCGGAACCGAGTCCCGGCTCAACACGATCGTCGCCCTGCTGCGGCAGATGGCGTTCGGGACCGAAACCGATCCGCAGGCACGGATCGACGAGCTGAGCCGCGAACGCGATGCGATCGACACCCAGATCGCACAGCTTCGCGCCGGCGAGGTCGACATGCTGTCCCCGCTGGCCCTGCTCGACCGCTACCAGCAGGTCGAGACCACCGCGGTCGAACTCCTGCGGGACTTCCGCGAGGTCGAGGCGAACCTGCGGGAACTGGACCGGCGCCTTCGCCACGACGTCGCCACCGCAGAAGGCGGCAAAGGCGATCTGCTGGCAACGTTCCTCATGGACCGCGAGGCAATCGCAGAATCCGACCAGGGCAGGAGCTTCCAGGCATTCTTCGACTACCTGCTGTCCCCGCAGCGGCAAGACGAACTCCGCGACCTGCTCGGGCAGGTGAACCTGCTGCCCCAGCTCGACGGCAAAACCAACCGCAACCTGTTGAAGATCCCCTTTGCATGGCTGGAGGCTGCCGAGAACACCCAGAACACGGTGCGCCAGCTCACCGAACAACTGCGCCGCTTCCTCGCCGACCGCGGCCAGGACGAGAACCGCCGTGTCCAGGATTTGGTGCGCTCCATCCAGCGCCGCATCGCGGAACTCGACGGGCACAAGGACCTGCCGGGCCTGGAACTGGACCTTCCCCAGGTGGAGCTGGCACTGCCCATGGAACGGCGGCTGTACATGCCCGTCGAACGGGTGGAACTGGACAGCACCGTCGAGGAAGCGCTCGACGACGCGGCGGAGCTGGACATCTCGGAACTCATCGGCGGCGTGTACGTGGATCCGGAGATCCTCGCCATGCAGGTGATGGAAGCCGTCCGCGCGAGCCTCAGCGGACAGACGACCTTGGCCCGCGTCCTCGAGCAGCATCCCCTCACCCAGGGGCTGGCCGAGCTGCTGACCTACTTCCAGCTGGCCCGGCCAGGCCTGGACGTCGTGATCGATCCGGACCGCACCTGGGAGCTCGTCTACGACAGGGTCGGCTCAGCCGGCCGCACCGCGGCCACCGTCCCGCGGGTGACCTTCGTACGCAACGACGACGGCGAAACCGCCGCAGAGGGGGAGCAGCCGTGAGCGACACACTGACCGTGCCCGTGGTGAACCTGCTGAAGGCAGGCGTGCTCTACCAGAGCGACGCCCCCGCCGTCTGGGACCAGATCGTCGCCCACCAGGCCGCCATCGGCGACTACCTGGCCGTCCTGGGCCTGCACCTCGTCATCGATCCCGCCGAAGGGTACGCATTCGCACGGCAGCGCGATCCGGACACGCGGGACGACGGCGTCAGCGTGCCCCGGCTCGTCACGCGTCACCGGCTGTCCTTCGCCGTCAGCCTGATGCTGGTGCTCCTGCGCGGCCGGCTCGCGGACAGCGACGCCACCTCCTCCGACACCCGCCTGCTGTTGTCCCGCGACGACCTGGTGGAGATGGTCCGCGGCTTTCTGCCTCCGCGCAGCAACGAAGCGCAACTCGTCGACCAGATCGACACCCACATCAAGAAGCTCTGCGACCTCAAGGTCCTCAGAGCTACCAAGCAAGCCGGCTGGTACGAGGTACGACGCCATCTCAAAGCCCTGGTCGATGCCCAAGTACTCGGCGACTACCACGACCTCCTCGCCACCTACCGCGACACCCTCGACGCCCCGAAGGACGACGCATGAGCCTGACCACCGCCGCGGCGCCGCTTCCCCAGCAGCACACCCCCGCCGACGGCGCTCCCGCCGTCGGCCCCGGCTTCAGACTCACGCGGATCGAAGTGCTGAACTGGGGCACCTTCCACCGCACCGTCTGGTCCTTCAACACCGACGGCGCCAGCGCCCTGCTGACCGGCGCCGCCGGATCGGGAAAATCCACCCTGGTTGACGCCATGACCACCCTGCTGCTCCCCGCCCACAAGATCGCCTATAACAAGGCCGCCGGAGCCGAAGCCAAAGAGCGCGACCTGCGCTCCTACGTCCTGGGCTACCACAAGAACGAGCGGGTTGAAGCTACCGACAGCACCCGTCCGGTGGCACTGCGGGATGCCACCAGCCACAGCGTGATCCTCGGCGTCTTCACCAACTACACCCTCGGCACGCACGTGACCCTCGCCCAGGTTTTCTGGGTACCCGACGCCAACACCAGCCAGCCGGACCGCTTCTTCCTGACCGCCGACCGGCCCCTTTCCATCGAAGCCGACTTCACACGCTTCGGCACCAGCATCACCGATCTGCGCCGCCGCCTGAAGCAGACCGGCGCCACCCTCTACACCAGCTACCCCCCGTACGGGAAGGCTCTGCGCCGCAGCCTCGGCATCCCCAGCGAGCAGGCCCTCGACCTGTTCCACCAGACCGTGTCGATGAAGGCCGTCGGAAGCCTCGACGATTTCGTCCGTGAACGCATGCTCGAACCCTTCGACGCCCAGGCAGCTGTCGACAAGATCGTCGCGCACTTCGACGCGCTGACCGCCAGCCACGCCGAGGTGGTGCGGGCCCGGCAGATGATCGAGCACCTGACGCCCATCGTGGAGGCGTGCGACCGCTGCGATGCCATCCAGGCACAGATCACGCTCCTTGCACGGCGCCGCGACGCCGTGCCGCTCTTCTTCGCCCAGCGCCGCGAAGACGCTCTGACTCAGCTCGGCTCAGACCTGCACACCCGCATCCGGCAGCTCACCGAAGAACAGCACAAGCGCGCCCAGCACCTGGGCGGACTGCGATTGGCCGCGGAGGGCCTCAGGCGCCGCATCGACGGTGCCGGAGGCGAACGGCTGGTGGAACTGAGGGCCAGGATCGACGAGCTCGGCCGCGAGCGGGACCGCCGCCGCAAACGGGCGGGCGAGTACCAAAGCTGGCTCGAGCGGGCGGGCCTGCCACCGGTCAACGACCCGGCATCGTTCCACGAACGCGCCAGTCAGATCAGCCTCGCCCGCGAAGACGCCACCCAGCACGAACAGCAAGCCCGCCAGGAACTCGATGAGCTAGCCGTAGCCCGCCACGCCAACACCACGGCGACCGAAGCGGTCCGGCGGGAGATCACCAGCCTGCACAGCCAGCGCTCCAGCATCCCGGCCCGGCTGCTGGACCTGCGCCGGGACCTGGCCGCCGCTGCCGGCGTGGCCGCGGAAGAACTCCCCTTCGCCGGTGAACTCATCCAGGTCCGGGACAGCGAAACCGAGTGGGCCGGAGCCGCCGAACGCGTCCTGCGCGGCTTTGCCCTGTCTCTTCTGGTCCCCGAAGCGCACTACGCGAACGTCTCGCACTGGGTGAACGGCCGCCACCTGGGACTGCGACTCGTGTACTACCGCGTGCCCGCACATATCCGGCCGGCAGAACTGCCCACGGATCCCAGCTTCCTGACGGGCAAACTGGAACTCAACCAGGACAGCTGGGCGCACGACTGGCTCGCCACCCAGCTGCGCTCCCGGGCCGACTACCACTGCGCGGACGACCTGGACACTTTCACCCGCTCCACCCGCCAGGCTGTCACCAAGCAGGGCCTGATCAAGAACGGAGGCGGCCGGCACGAGAAGGACGACACCTCCCGGGTCGACGACCGCCGTTCCTGGGTCCTCGGCTGGACGAACCAGGCCAAGCTGACAGCCCTCCTCGAGGAAGCACAGCGCCTCACTCAGGAGAGCGCCGAGATCACCGAACGCACCCGCGCGCTCAAGCAGCAAGAGAGTTCCAGGTCCGGCATCCGCGATGCTCTCGCCCTCCTCGCGAACGTCGAGAACTACCACGAGATCGACTGGCAGGCCGCCGTCCTCGAACTCGAAGAACTGCAACAGCGCAAGCAGACCCTGGAGACCGAAGCCGGCCTGGACCAGCTCACCACGGAGCTGCAGGAGGCCGAAGAAGGAATCACGCACGGCACCAAGGACTTCGACACCGGCCAGGAACACCTCGGCAGTCTCCGCAACGAACACAAGCGCGTAGCCGCCCAGCTGGACAAGACCACCACATTCCTCCAGCACGCCGATCTCACCGACGTGACAGAACACCGTGACGCGCTCACTGCGTTCCTGCCCGGCCCCACCGACAGCGTGCACCACCTTCTGGAGCAGTTGGACGCCGCAGAGACCCTTGCCGCACAGCAGCTTCTGCACACCCGCGAAAACCGCACAGAGGCATACCGGCGCGCCGCCTCACAGACAGCCTCGAAGATGGCGACCTTCCGGGACACCTACCGTCAGTTCACCACCGACCTCGACAGCAGCATCGAAGCAGCGGACGGCTACCGGCAACTGCACAACCGTCTCACCGACGACGACCTCCCCCGCTTCGAGACCCAGTTCCTGCAGTACCTGCGCACCAACGTCATCCGCGACATCGCCTCCTTCCAAGCCCACCTCAGCGCCCAGGAGCAGCAGATCCGCGAGCGCATCGAGGTCATCAACGCCTCGCTCGCCGCCATCAACTACAACCCCGGCCGCTACATCCGCCTCAACGCCGCGCCCACCCCAAGCGTCGAGATCCGAGACTTCCGCCGGGACCTGCGCACCTGCACCAGCGACGCCCTGGCCACCGATCCCGACGACGCCTACACCGAGGAGAAATTCCTCCAGGTCAAGCAACTCCTCGACCGCTTCAAAGGACGCCCCGAGCACACCCGCCACGACGCCGACTGGACCACCCGCGTCACCGATGTCCGCCGCTGGTTCATCTTCAACGCCAGCGAAGTCAACCGCGCGGACGACACCGAACACGAGGTCCACTCCGACTCCGGCGGCAAGTCAGGCGGACAGAAAGAAAAACTCGCCTACACCATCCTCGCCGCCTCCCTCGCCTACCAGTTCCGCATCGACTCGGGCAACAGCAAGACCTTCCGCTTCGTCGTGATCGACGAAGCCTTCGGACGGGGCGACGACCCCTCCGCGCACTTCGCACTCGATCTGTTCCAGCGCTTGGGCCTGCAGCTGCTCGTGGTCACCCCGCTACAGAAACTGCACGTCATCGAGCCGCACGTCACACGAGTCGGCTACGTGGACCGCCCCGACACAGTCCGGTCCCGCCTGAACACCCTCACCATCGAAGAGTTCCGGGCCGCCCGCATGAAGGCAGCCCAGATGCCGGCCCCCCGACCCGGGTCTCAGCCATGACCACACGCCACTGGACCAGCCCCGAAGACGTCATCGAAAGCCTGCGCCGAAAATGGAACAGCGGCCGCTACCTGGCCGCAGCCGCACAAGGCCACCCCTTCGAGGCCATCTCCGTCCCCCTCAAAGGCCCCACCTCCACCGACGTCAACCGCCACTACAGCAAAGCCCTTGAATGGGCACAGTCCTGGGCAGCACACCACCACCCCCACATGCGGATCCAGACCAAAACCATCGGCGGACACCACAACACGCCGACGAACACGATCCCCATCCGGATCTGGGTGGACACCCTGCACCAGCTCGTCACCCTGCTGCAGACGACCGCCGAAGCCGACCTGTTCCACACCCTCCACGCCGCCACAGCCACCACGGACCCGGCCCTCACCACGTGGATGGCCGCCCATCCCATGAAGGTCCTCAAAGCCGCCCCCCACTGGCAGCGCCTCATCGACACCGTCACGTGGTTCCGCAACCACATCGCAGCCCCGGTATATCTACGACAGATCGACGTCCCCGACGTCGACACCAAATTCATCGAGGCCCACCAAGGCATCCTCGGCGAACTCCTCGACCACAGCCTCCCCGCCGACCGCATCCACCACGAAGCCCCGAGGAACGACCTCGCCGCCCGCTACGGCCTGCTCAGCAAGCCCGCCTACGTACGCCTGCGCCACCTCGACGACCCACCGGGCCCCTACAGCGAACTCACCGTCCGAACCAGCGAACTCACCGCAGCACCGCCAGGCACCCATACGGTCATCGTCCTCGAAAACGAGATCACCTACCTCTCCCTGCCCCCCACTCCCGGCACCATCGCCCTCCTGGGCTCCGGCTACGCCGCCTCGCTCCTACGCCACCTGCCCTGGCTCGCCGACATCGATCTTTGGTACTGGGGCGACATCGACACCCACGGCTTCGCCATCCTGAGCCGGGTACGCAGCCATTTCCCGCACACCCGATCCCTCCTCATGGACCGCCACACCCTCCTCGCCCACCGAGCGCACTGGGGCGAAGAGAAACACCAGACCACCGAACCACCGACGCATCTCACCCCGGCAGAAGCCCAACTGGAACAGGACTTGCGTCTGGGCACCTACCAGCCGCATCTGCGCCTGGAGCAAGAACGCATCCCCATCAGCTCAGTAGCGCACGCCCTGGCGGGGGCTGAGCGGACCGCCACAGCACCCGCCGCACTGCGTTGATGCCGTCCTCTGTTCGGTGCACGTTCCACCACGCCGGGCTGGCCCAGCCCGGCGTGCGACGTGCGGTGAACGCGGCGATGAGGGCGCCCACCGACGATGCGGCCCAGCCACCGTCCGGGCCGGGGCGAGGTATGCCTACGGCTACGGCTACGGCTGGGGCTGGGGCTGGGGCTGGGGTGCCGGACTTTTCGGTGCAGGCACGGACTTCTTGGCAGCCGCCTTACGGCGACGCTCGGAGAACTGTTCGTACTGGACCGTCAGCACGTAGATGTGCTCCAGCAACGCCTCGGTGAACGCCAGAGCGTCTTCAGCGTCCTGGCGCTTGACCGCCGTGTCGCCATGAGCTCCGTCATTACCGACGAAACGCAGGGCATTCGCCCAGTCCAGCAGCCGGCCCTCGATCTTGTTGTTCTGCTCCAGCCACTCGATCTTCTTCGCCAGGGTGCCCCCGGTGGCACCCTGGTCCTTGCAGATCAGCTCCAGGGTCCTGCGGGCCATCGTCGCCGTCGCCGAGTAGGCACTGGCCTGATGGAAGCAGCGGTACGCCTCCTGAAAAGCGCGCTGCACCCTGAAAGGCGCGTCGACCACCGGTGCACCGTTGGGCCAGACATTCTCCGGACTGTCCCACTCGTCGATCCCGTGCACGTAGTCGCTGCACAACACCATGGCCGTCCGGCACGTGGTGCACGCGACCAGGATCACCCGACGGGGATCCTCACGGCCGATGTCGTCGTCCGGTGGTTCCACCACCTCGCCGTGAACAGCGGCGAGTACCTTTTTGCGGCACACGGGACAGTCGGCGATGAGCATGACATCGGCTGAGGAATCGGTCTGCGTCACATCTGGGAGACTATCCCCAGCCACGCGGTCTTGTGATCGAACTGGCGCAGCCCAAAACGCAGTTACGAGCCCGGCCGAGGCGTTGTGCGCACGCTCCGGTCCACGTCAGCTGGTGAGGGCCTGCCCGTGGGCGTCGATCGGTGGGGGAAGCGTCCGTAGCCGTTCGGCCAGGGCGCTCGCGTCTGCGCCGGCATGGCTGGTGAGCATGCCGGTCAGGCGAGAGAGCCGGGTGCGGGCGGTGGAGCGGAGCCGGGCGGCGGGGACGCGGTCGAGGACGTCGTGCGCCCGCTGGGCCGCGTCCCGGGCAGTGCCGGAAGTCTCGGCCTGGGCCAGGACGAGGGAAGCTGCGGCCCAGCCGGGGGTGCCGCTCGGGCATGCGGCGAGCGAGGACTCGGCACAGGCGCGGGCGTCGTCGGCTCGGCCGAGCGCCAGGTAGGCCTCTGCCTGGTGTAGGGCGAGTTCGGCAGCGTCGAAGCCGAACCGGCCCGGGGCCTCGGGTTCGTCAGCGGTGTCGAGTTCGTTCATTGCGGTCGTGAGGGCGTGGTCGGCGTCGTCACCGCGGCCGGCGGCTGCGAAGGCGGGCAGCAGCGCCCACGCATGCAGCTGCGCCCGGACGCGCCCGGGCGCAGCAGCGGCGGCTCCCCGTTCGGCGTGCTCGACGGCCGACTCGATTCGGCCGGAGGTACGGGCGACCATGCTCTGCGCGCCCCACGCCCATGCCTCAAGCCTGCGGTCGCCCGTCCGCGCCCCGTGCGCTGCGGCGGTGTCGAGGTGGACGCGGGCGCCGCTGACGTCGTTCAGGTGGTAGGCGAGGTTGCCCAGGAGGGCGGACAGCCATCCCACCTGCCGCCGCACGTCCTCGGTGGCCGGACCGGATTTCAGCGCGGGCGTCAGGAGCTTGCGGACGTCGCGGACCTGCTCGAACAGCACGTGCGGGGGATGCTTGCTGTAGTTCAGCGCGTAGTGCTCGACGGCCGCTTCGGCCAGGTCGACGACAAGCGGACTGCCTTCGGGGCTGGCCAGAAGAGCCAGGTGCAGGCTCTCGCGTACCGCTGGCAGTCCCGCGTCCGTGGTCATCCGCATCGGCTCCTGTTCGTGCGGGCCGTGCCCGTCGTCGGCGGCGGTGTGAACTCGACCGTACCGGAACATGCCCGGCCCGGACGCCCACTGGTAGCGGTCCAGCCCGAGTTGCTCGGGACGGGCGCCGTAGGCACGGCACAGCATCACGGTGTACTCGTCGTCCGGCCACCGGCCCGCGTCGTGCTCCCAGCGGCACAGCATCGCGTCCGTCAGGCCGCGTGGCCGCAGCCCTGCGTCGACGTAGAGCGCGGCGACCTGCTCGATAGCGTCCGCGCGTGACCAGCCCAGCGCCAGACGCCAGGCTTCCAAAGCGGTGACCTCCACCAGCGCGGTGCGGATCTCGGTGACGGTCCGCTCGACCGTGTGATGCTCGCGCTGGCAGCGCATCCTGATGCGCTGCGCGGCACGCTGGATGGCGGCTCGGCGGGCGCGGGTGACGGTGGCCATGCGATCCCCCCGGGGCGGGCACGGACGAGTGGACCATGCCGTGCTCACGGTATCCGCTCGGCTGCGCTCCGGGCACATGGCGAACATTGTCCGCAACGGGCAATCACTGGCTCGCAGTTGAGCAATGACGGGCCGTCAGCCGACCGGCAAAGGTGGTGGAGCGGCCACTTTCCCGGCCGCTTCCCCGACATCCAGGAGGGCAGCACCATGCCGACGAACACCAGCCCGACCCCCGCCGCAGCGCGAGAGTCCGCCGGTCTGATCCGCGGCCGGCGGGCCATCGCCGCAGCCCGCGGCCGCGGAGCGACCCCGTCCGACGGCGGCGGCACCGGCCGGTCCGACGGCAACGACTGACGGGCCGAGCCGGCGATGACGCAGCTGCGCATCGCGGAGCGTCTGGGCCAGGACGGGTTCCTGGCCCAGACGCTGCACCGCGACTACCGACACGTTCCCGGCACCCTCTCCAGGGCCGAACTCGGCGCCCTGGTCTCCTTCGATGTCGTCAACGACATCGTGGCCCAGCACCGGCTCCAGCCACCCCGCCTGCGCCTCGCCCGCGACGGCGACATGCTTCCCCCGCACCGGTATGCGACGGCCGTCACCACCCGCCGCTCCACGGTGTGGCAGCGCGTCCACCCGGCCGAGCTGCACCAGCGGCTCGCTGAGGGCGCCTCCCTCGTCATCGACCAGATCGACCACCTGCACGAACCGATCGGCGACCTCGCCGCCGAACTGGAAGGCTGGCTGCGGGCGCCCGTACAGGTCAACCTGTACGCCTCTTGGACGGCCACGGAAGGATTCGGCACCCACTGGGACGACCACGACGTCATTGTGGTGCAAGTAGAGGGCGCCAAGCGGTGGCGCCTGTTCGGGCCCACCCGCCACATGCCGCTGCACCGGGATGTCGCCGACCCCGAGCCGCCGCCCGACGATCCGGTCGCCGAACTGGTCATGCGGCCGGGCGACGCGCTGTATCTGCCGCGCGGCTGGTGGCACGCCGTCACCGCAGACCAGGACACGCACTCACTGCACCTGACGTACGGCATCACCCCGCCGCACACCGGCAGCCGACTGCTGGACTGGCTCGCCGACGAACTCCTCGCTTCCGAAACCTTCCGCGTTGACCTGCCCCTGCACGCCGGGCAAGCGGCACAGGCCCAGTTCCTTGCCGTGCTCGGCAAGGAGGTCGCCACCGCACTTGAGGACCCGCACCTGCTCGACCGGTACGCCGCGGCCCAGGATGCAGCGGACATAGGCCGCTTGCGGCCGTCCCTGCCCCACCTGGCCACCGTGCCCGCCGATGCGGGTCTGCGGGTGCGGCTGACGACCGGCCGGGCCCGGGCCACCGCAGTAACCGTGGACGGCGAGGACCTGGTGCGCATCCAGGGCGCCGGTCAGGAGGTCGACGCCGCGGCCGCGGCCGCGCCCCTGTTCCACCGGCTCCTGCAGGCCGGGTGGCACCAGCTCGGCGACCTCGCCGAGGTGGCAGGCGTATCCGTGCCCGATGCGGCCGCCCTCGTCACCGAGCTGGTCGCGGCGCAGATGGCGACCGTCCATACCGGGAGAGATTCGTGACTGCCTCCCTCGCGCTGGGCACCTACCGGATTCCCGGTGACAAGCTGGCCACCGCCGCCCGGCGAGCGGCCAGCTCCCCGTCCGCCTGGATCGACACCGCCCCCAACTACTGCCAGGGCCGGGCCCACCAGCTGCTGGCCCCCGCCCTCGCCGACCACCCCCAGCTGCACATCGCAACGAAGGCTGGATTCCTCACCGAGGCGGCCGCGCACGCCGCCTGCACCGCCGGCGTCATCCCCACAGCGGAGGTCCGGCACAGCATGGCTCCCGGCTTCGTCCGCTGGCAGACCGCCCGCAGCCGCACCGAGCTGGGCCGCGACCGGCTGGATGCGGTGTTCCTGCACAACCCCGAGCACAGCCAGGGCGACCGTCACGACCTGGCCGGCCAGCTGCGTGCGGCGTTCGCCGTCCTCGAAGAAGCCGCGTACGCCCAAGAGGTGGCCGCCTACGGCGTGGCCACATGGAACGGCTTCACCCAGGACGCATTCACCGTGCCGCTGCTGGACCGACTGGCCCGCGAAGCGGCCGGAACCCCCGAACACCACCTGCGCTTCCTTCAGTTGCCCGTCAGTCTGGTCATGGCCACCCACCTGGGCGAGGCCCTGGGGGGCCACGGGCCGATCACCCAGGCGGCCGACCGCGGATGGGAGGTCCACGCCTCCGCCCCGCTGCACGGCGGGGAACTCCTCACCCTGGCCACGCCCGAGATCGCCGCCCTCCTCCAGGAGGCCGCCAGCGTGGCCGCCGCGTGCCTGGCGGCCGCCGCCTCGTGCCCGGGTGTAGGAAAGGTGCTCCTGGCCGCCGGCCGGACGGCACACTGGCATGACGCGCTCGACGTGACCCGCGCACCCGCCATCTCTCCCGCCACACTACGGACGGTCATCGATGTACTCGCCGCCCCCCTCTGACGACGACGCCAAGCGCATGGCGGCCGCGCTCATGCGCGCGGCCGCCATGCTCGGCGCCACCGTTCACGGCCCGCAAGTCTGGGGCTGGCATGGCCGCACCCTCAGCCACCGCGCCAACCACCCCGAGCACGGCGCGTCCTGGCTGCGCCTGCTGTCCGTGCCGGAGCAGAAAGCCGGCGGGAAGCTCTGGGAGGGCACCGAGCGGGCCCACGCCGCGTTGCCCGCTGTCCGCAAACCCACGCTCCACGCCCTGCACGACCACGCCGGCGACGGGTACGCCTACCGCACCGAACTGACCGCCTACGTCGACGAACCCGTACTGTCCCCAGATCCAGTCCTGCGCCAGGAGCTCAACCTGACCGACGCATGGTTCGCCACGATCCGCACCACCCTGTCGACCATCGCTGCCACTCCCACCGACCGCACGGCCGTACGACAGGAATGGATCTCCCGCGCCGTCCCCGAGTACACCGGCCAACCGGCACCCCAGATCCAGCACTGGGACTGCGCACACGGAGACTTCCACGCCGCCAACCTCACCCAGGGCGCCACCCTCCTCGACTGGGAAGGCTGGGGCCTCGCGCCCCGCGGCTACGACATCGCCATGCTCTACACCTATGCCCAACTCGCCCCGGCCACTGCCGCACACATCCACAGGGAGTTTGCCCCGCTCCTGGACAGCGCCGCAGGCGGGACAGCTCTCCTCGTGGTCTGTGCGGAGCTGCTGCAGTCCGCATCCCGTGGCGACCACCCTGAGCTGACACCCAGGCTTCGCGCGCTGGTCGATCGGTGCTGAGAGAGTTCACTCACCGGTGTGTCCGCGAGACCTCCTCGGATGGCTGTTCTGCTACGGCCCGAGCCGCCGGTTCCGCACCGGAAAGCCCCAGGCGCGACTGACGGGACAGACGTCGAACCGGCGGCGGAGGCCGGGGACGAGGTCCGTAGTCGCGGCCACGCGAAGCGCGCCAGACCGTGTGACACAGGCTCAGTTCTTCGTCCGGCCGATGGCCTGCCCGGGAACGAGGCGGGCCGCGATCCGAACCATGGCACAAATGGTGCGACGCTGGGGGTGGCGTACCGGACGACGGCCCTTGTGGCAATTCCCGACGCCAGGGTGGTCAGTGGGCCGTGGGTCGGCTTCGTTGAAGTTCGAGCAACACGCGACGAGTTGCTTTCTACCCTGGTCAGGAGACCACCGACAGGTTCCGTTTCGCAGTGGACGTGTCCTGTTGTCCGCTGCCGGCGAGGCTTGTAAGGGTGAGACCGAACAGGAGTCTGTTCATCTCTTCACTGGTCAGCCCCAGTTCTGCCGCGACGCCGGAAGGTCTGACGTGCTTCGTACGCAGCGCGGCGAAGACCTTCGTCAGTACCTGCGATGTCTCTCGCTGTCCCATGCCCTCGGGTTCGTCGGACCGGTACCCCAGTCGGCTCAGCTCCGCGCACGTCGAGCGGTACTGCCAGTCGGTGAGAAGTCCGAGGTCGTGCATGCGGTACGTCAGGGCCATGGCAGAGACCTTCCAGATCCGCTTGCCGCGGAGGATCTGGTCGAGGTGCGCGCCTGAGGGCATGTGGCCAAGGACGCTCGCCCTGGGCATCAGGAACGCGGATGCGAACTCGTTTGCCTGCCGTTCGGCTTCGGGTCCTGAGCAGGCGTGCTCGCTGCCGTGCATCACGAGGTGCCCGAGTTCGTGAGCCGCATCGAAGCGACCTCGCTCGGCTGACTTGAGCGTGTTGAGGAACACGAAGGGCACGCCGTCACGCCATACCGCGAACGCGTCGACCTCGGCGTGGTCGGGGTCCAGTGAGAACACCCGCACCCCGTGTGCCTCCAGAAGATGGACCATGTTGGGGGCCGGCGCCTCGCCCAGCCCCCAGCGGGTGCGGACCATGCCTGCGGCCGTCTCCGGGTCGGGCTTGCCCAGCGAGGGGACGTCCACGGCGGGGAGACGGAACCTCTCGTCGATCCAGTCGTAGAGCATCGCACCGAGCGTTCCGGCCGCCCGGGCGGCATCCAGTACCCGTGTCGAGGTCTTGCTGCGTGCCCGCCAGGAGATTCCTTCGCAGGGGAGCTCATCCAGCGCGGAACCTGCGAAGAAGGAGGCGGGAAACTCCAGCGCAGTTGCGATCTTGGCCAGTGTGTCGGAGCGCGGGGCGGTGCGCCCGGTCTCGTAGTTCGACAGGCTCTGCAGCGATACCCCGGCCCGGGCCGACAGCTCGGCGAGGGTCAGCCCTCTGCGCTTGCGGGCCAGTGCGATTCGGGACGGGGTCACCATGTGGACTGCCTCAGTTATCGGTGGTGCACGGTGGGGCGGCAAGGTCCGCCGCCCCACCCACGGGCTCAGCGGAAATCGACGGCGATGTCGATCTCTCCAGGCCCATCATCATTCAAGGGTTCGATTCCGTCCATCGTGAGCGACGGAAGCGGAATCCGCCGTGCCCATTCGATCACGTACCCGTCCTCGAACCGCTTAGGCTGGGACAACTCGCAGTCGATACGCACCGCGTCCCCGGTCTTCGTCCGGTAGGACAGCAAGAACCAAGTCTTCAGCGCGCAGGCTTCCTCTTCACTCAGCGCCACACCCTGGGGCCCGGCACCGGCCGCGAACAGCGCCGTCTGGACATGAACGGCTCCCTCGCCGGCGTTGGCTCGCGTGACCTGACCGGTCGCCGCGCCGCGCCGGCGTGCGTTCTTGGGCAGCAGGCTCACCCGTCCGGTGGCCGCGTCGGCGACCATCACGCCGATCGCGACCGACCGGTCGGCACTGCAGACCAGTTCCAGGCGGCCGTGCACGAGCCGCGCCCATCCCTCGTGTTCGATGTGCAGCTCGCGAAGGGTCCGCACATGCGCCTCGTAAGCCCTCCGGCCCGCCGTGCCCGTCGGATCGTTGGGGACAGCGGTCCGCCTCGCTGCCTCACCCGCACGCAGCGCATCGTGCAGGAACTCCAACCTGGTCCCCATGCCCCCCAACTGGGCCCGGACATCGTCAGGTTCAGGGGACGGCGATACAAGGGGCAGGACCAACGAGACCTCCGGGAAGCGACAGCAAAGTTATAAGGACTCTACCGCAGATGAGGTGCCGCCTTTATAAGAGGCGGCGAGCTGTCCCGTCGTCACGCCGTAACGTCTCCACAGCACTTCGCACCACACCGGCGAGTCGGCGCAGGGGTCATCGTCCGGACGGTCCCGGCGTGCTGCGCCGACGGTGCCGCGAGTGCTCAAGACAAGACGGGCAGAGGAAAAAGCGGCCACACGTCGTCATGCCATCCTCCAAGGCACGCCGCACACGGGGTCGAGAAGGACAGAGCTACCACGGGGCAGCGGAAGTCCCCTCGGCTGTCAGTCCGTTCGCCAGCATCGCCCGCCACTGCCGGTCTGCGTCGTCGCCCTTGCGTCGCGCGGCAAGGTCCTCCAGCGCCTGCCGGTCACCCGCGTCGGCGGCCAGCCGCGCGAAGTGTTCGGCCTGGGCGAACTCACCCGCCGCTTCCAGGTGTTCGCAGAGCAGACCGGGCGCCCATCCCAGAGCTTCGTCGTAGGCACGCCACAACAAGGGCATCACCTGCGCACCTCCGCGGCGCAGCGCCAGGCGGCGCAGCGCCCAGGACCGCTGGCTGGCCGGTGCCTGCCAGGCGAGCTGCTCGGCCGCCTCCAGCCGGCCCTCCTGCTTCGCGGCCCCGGACCAGCTCCCACAAGGGCGTGGTGTAGCCGCGAGCCGCAGCATGCAGAGCCCACTGGTCGGCCTCACCGGCCAGACCGGCCTGCTCGGCCCGCTCCACCAGCGCCCGGACGGCCTGTCTCACCCGGGCGGCCGCCGCACGCTCCAACAACACCCGGCGCACGGCATCGGGAACCTGCTCGTCGCGCAGGGCACGGTGAGCCAAGGCCCACAGCGCCCACGGGTTCGCCCGGGCCACTTCACTGTGCAGCAGCGACTCCGCCTCCTGCATCTGCCCGCGCTCGCGCAGACGGCGCAGCAACTGCTCCAGCGCCCAGGCATTTCCGGCCTCCGCGACCTCCCTCAGCGCGCCGTCGCCCGCCGCCGCACCCTGCGTACCGTCCAGCAGAGCCACCAGCTGGCGCAGCGCCCACGTCTGCCCGGACGCCATGGGCAGCACGGCCGGGTCGAGGTACTCGCGAAGCGACCGGCCGCCCATCTCGAAGTCGATGAGGGCCACTCCGGCTTCCCGCTGCCGACGACGGCGTTCGAAGACAGCGATAGCACCCCGGTACAGGCGGCCTGCAACCGCGCTGCGCCCGTCGGCCTCAGCCTGCTCGGCGAGCTCCTTCAACGGGGTGGCCTCGCCCGCGGCGAAAGCCTCCCGGGCGGCCTGCTCCGCCTCGTCCGCGGACCCGCCCGCCAAGGCAGCCAGCTCGCCCAGCGCACGGCCGTCGCCCGCTGCCCGCAGCACCATCCGCGCCCCGTCCAGGTCGCCTCGCTCGCGCAGGTCGCCCGCGTAGGCGCGCAGGATGTCCGGATCGCTGCACTTGGCGACCTCGGCGTACCAGCGGGCCGCCTCCTGTGTTTCGCCGTCCAGCATCAGGGCGCGGGCCAGGTGCAGCTGGGCGGTGGCGTTACCCCGGGCCGAAGCCTCCCGCACCAGCTGTTCGGCCTGCTCCTCCTGCTCCTGCTCCAGCAGCGGCATCAGCAGCTCCTCCAGGACCTCGCCGTCACCGGCGAGCGCGGCCTGCTCCTGGACACGGCGGGCTTCGCCGGCCCGCTGACGCTCCTGCCACAGCCAGGCCAGAGACTGCCCGGCCTGAAGGTCACCCAGATCCAGAGCCCGCTGATACAAGCCGGCCGCTTCGGCATCACGCCAGCGTGCCTGCGCCGCCTGTCCCAGCGCCCGCACGAGGTGCGCATCGGGCAGGTAGCTGCGGGCCGCGCGCCAGAACGAGGCCGGGGGAGCGGAGAACCGGCGCTCCATCCGCCCGACATGGTCCATGTAGTCGGCCAGCCGGAACCCGTCCCGCCCACCGCCCGCCGGCCGGGCCCGTACACGGCTGAGCAGCCCCCGTACGCCCTTGCTCGGCTGCTGCGTGTAAGCGAAGGCGTCCTCCAGCCAGTCCTCGCCCAGCGCGTCGTAGGCATCGTCGCTGAGATAGCCCTCGGCCGCGGCCTGGAGGAACTCCCGCTCCACCAGCGTCACGCCGCCCAGCCGGCTCGCGTCCATGGCGGCACTGATCACCGCACGCGCCGCGGGCGGGGCCGTACGGTAGCGCTCCAGCAGGGCCGGAGCCCCTGCCAGGTACTGGGTGATGCGGCCCTTCGCGGTATGCGCCAGCGCGTCGGCCAGCCGGGGATCGTGGCCGCCCACCGTCCGCGCATCCTCCAGCTCCTGCGCCTCGAACGCGGCCGGCACGTGCACGGCCTTGCCCTCGAGCAACGCCCGCGCCTGCGCATACGAATCGGGCCTGCCCGCCACGCGTGAGGCGGTCAGCGTGTCCCAGAACTCCGGCCAGACAGTCCCCACAACGAGCACCGGCCCGTTCGTGCTGTCCTGCAACATCTCCCGCAGACCAGCCGCAACCTGCTCAGCGCCCGCGCCGGCCTGCTCGCCGACGTACTGCTGCAGCTCGTTCAGCCAGATCGCGGTACGCGGCGCGATGCCCTCCTGCAACGCGTTCGCCAGAGCCCGGGCCGGCGATGGGTCGAGCGGATGCCACAGCCGCCACCCGGCCGGCAGCTCGGCCACCGCCTCCCAGCACGCCCTCGTCTTGCCCGAGGACGACTCACCGACCAGTACCATCATCCGGCTCGCACCGCCGACGGCCTGATCCACCACCCCACGAACCACCTCATCGTGGGCGCGCCGCACGTACAGCGGCAACGCCCCCGGCAACGCCCCCGGCAACGCCCCCGGCAACGCCCCCGGCACCGCGGCCGCCACGTCGACGGGCCGGTGCACCTCCCACTCGCTGAACGCCTCCTCAGGCCGCAGCTCGGCCACCAACCGGCCCCGGACCGGCGCCCGCAGCGCGGGCCCGTCTCCCGGGACCGGGCGAGCAGGACGGCCGCCGCGCCGCTGCCGGCGCTCCTCAACGGCCCGCTCCCACAGCCTCGGCCACCCCCCAGGCGCCCCCGCACGGCCCGCCTGGCGAGCCTGCTGGGCGAAGAAGGAGACCAGGAACTGCACCACCCGCGCCTGCGACGGCACGGACCGCCCCGCCAGCCAATCACTCAACGAGGACGTACTCAGCCCGACAGTCGGCCGCTGCAGCCGCCCCTGACGCACCACCGCCGCCAACGGGGGCGAACCCGCCCTCTCATACAGGCCCTTCAGCATGGCTGCAAAAGCCTGCGCCGCCGTGCCCTGTTCCACCCGCACCCCTGCATCCACCCGTCCGCCCACCCCTGCCCCGGAAAACCCGCCATATGGGCACTGACCAGCGTAGACGCTCCCCACCCTCCATCCAGAACATCGCCGGAAACCTGCCGGACGGAACCCAATAAGGCCACCAAGAGCCCGCCACACCGGCGGACCCGCCCCAAGGAGGCCACGCCCATGTACCGACTGCTCGACCTGCTCAACAGCCCCCTCGCCACCACCCTGTTGGCGACCCACTCCCTCACCGTCGGGGGACTCGCCCTGACCGCCGTATACGCACCGACGGCCCAGCGCCGGCAAGCCGCCCTCAAAGCACTGGCCGTGCTGCTCGGCCGCTCGCAGCGCCCCCGCGACTGAGCATGCCCGCCCGGACAACAAGCCCCAAGCCGGGCTGAGTTGGGTGGAGGGACGACCCCACCAGCACCGAGCTGCGAGTTCACATTTGGGGTGTGAACCTTCCAGCGGTTCCGGTCGCCCCGCCACTCATCAGCGAGGACCGCTCGGCCGATCTTGGGTATGGCCGACACGCCTACCTGCGGCGCTCCAACGAGGGGCAACCGCACCGGTATACAGGCGATTCGCCAATGTCCCAGCTCAGCCTGTCCTTCCAGAGGAGCTGCTCCCCGGCCTGCAGCCTTCCGCGTGTGGGCCCCGCGGGCGAGGGCGAGATCAGTACCGCCAGTGCCAGCGGTTGTCCGTCGAGTCCAACCGGCAGTAGATCACTGTGCCCGATGAGTCCGTACCCGAGGTTCCCGCCAGCGCGTTGGGGCAGTACTGCCCAGCCTGATAGCAGTTACCGGCCGGAGACTTGGGTGTGCACCCGGCAGGCTTGGGCGGCGCGTAGGTGGGCGTGGACTTCGGCGGCGTATGGATGGGCGTGGGTTCGGGCGAGTCCGTAGGGGTGGGCGTGGACTTCGGCTTCCCCTTGCGCATGCACAAGTCGTAGGTGTCGTCGAAGTAGATCGCGTAAGACTTCGGTCCGATCTTCTTCGCCCGGCAGACCAGCCTGTTTTTGTGTCGTGCAATCGAGGACAAGTCCGTCACGGAAGACACGTTGTGGTCCTCATTGTGGGTGTAGAGCTTGATCTCATAACCCGCCTGAGCCAGCGCGTCGCCGTGGGCGTAAGTCATGAAGTCCAGTGAGAATCCAGAGCGGTCAGCGTGCTTTGCCGCGCTGCCCACGCTGTTCTTGACCAGGTCGCCGGTGTCAGGGAAGGGCTCCGCCGAAGGGGGTTGCGTGGGGGCGGACCCGGCTTCGGAGGCGGCGTTATGCGGCATGTCACCCTTCGCGTCAATCTCTCCGCTGCCGCACCCGGCGAGCAGGGCGGCGCAGGACATGATCAAGACGGGTATGACAGCGCGTCTCACTGAGTCTCCTGGAGTGGGGATGTTCAGCCAGGAAGTTACCAACAGCATGGCCGACACGCCTACCTGCGGCGCTCCAACGAGGGGCAACCGCACCGGTATACAGGCGATTCGCCAATGTCCCAGCTCAGCCCGTCCTTCCAGAGGGGCTGCACCCGGCTGAGATGAAGGAGCCGACGGCAACCCCGAGCACTTCAAGCGGCAATGGGGGAGTACCGGAGCAACCCAGCGGCCGAAGTGGCAGATCAGGCCGTAGCCGGGGACGGCCCGCCCGGTCACCGGATCAGCGGACTTACTGGCGATCCAGGAGATCTGTGGAACCCCTGCGGCACTGCGACTTACCGCTTGGACGCGAGAAGACAGGCGAACAACGCATAAACCCATACTCCTGATGCCACCGCCCAAACCTCCTGACGCCGTCAGGCGGCATCTCCTGAAAGACGAGGAACATGTACCTGCTGCCACCGCGTGCCGTCAGACATGAACCGCACCAAAAAACACAACACCTGCTCCAGCAAAGGAAACTGAACGTTCCTCAGTCCTGAGATAGCCGGAACGCCGCACCCAAGCTCCCCGGACAGGGAAGCGCAAGCAACCCAAATATCTGTGCAACCCACCCCGTTATGACATCACCGGCGCCGCCAGGCGCCGGTCCTCAACTCTCACTGTTCCCTCCCCGTCAGGGGAGGAGCCTTCACTACCCCTCGTCCTGCCGCCAGGCAGGACACCCACCCCTCTAGCCGAGCGGGCCGCCAGGCCCGCCAACTCACACAGAAACCAACCAAGTTGGCCCGCCAGGGCCAACCCCGCACACGACAACCAGTCGTGCCGCCAGGCACGACGACAGCACCTAACGGGCCGTCAGGCCCGTAGGTGGCCGTCAGGCCACCTTAAGAGCCTGTCGGCTCTTAAG
>NZ_JBFBBE010000071.1:0-48966 GCF_040682555.1 Streptomyces sp. NPDC051172 | reverse complement strand
CCCAGGACCAGCCAGAACTACACCATCCACGCCACCGTCACGTTCTTCGAACACGGACTCGCAAACCGCTCACGGACGTAAACGCAACGGTGTTGATGTCCATCCCCGCAATCGATCACCAGACGAAGTCCTACAATCTGCAGCACGCCTACTGGATGTGCCGGGCTTCCGAGCTCGCCTACAAGGACGAGGCCACTATCGAGGCCCAGGCCGAGCGGTGGGGCTTCGATCGAGTCCATCACCACCACACGGCATTCACGCCGCCCTTCCCCCTCCAGGACACGCAGGCGTACACCATGGCGAGCGACCACATGATCGTCCTCGCCTTCCGGGGGACTGAGCCACTGAACATGAAGGACTGGCTCTCGGACATCACCACGCCGCCGTGGCCTGGTCCGGGGCAGAAGGGGTTCGTCCACTACGGCTTCGGCGAGGCCCTGAACTCAGTCTTTCCGCAGGTCAAGAAGGCGCTGGAGACGTCGCGGACCAACGGCCAGACGGTCTGGATCACCGGGCACAGCCTCGGGGGCGCTCTCGCCATGCTCGCCGGCGCGCGGCTGCACTTCGAGGAGCCGAATCTGCTGGCCGACGGCATCATCACCTTCGGTCAGCCCCGCGTGTGCGACCGGGTGCTTGCCGCCGCCTGTGACAAGGCGTTCGCCAAGCGCACACACCGCTTCGTGAACAACAACGACATCGTGCCCCACCTGCCACCCGAGCCCGTCTACACCCACACCCAGCTGCTGCGGTACCTCGACTCCACCGGCAAGCTGCGCGAATCCCTGCCTCTGCTGAGTGGGCTGACCGACCGGGCCAAGGGCCTGACGGCCGACCTCCTCGCTCCGGGAAGCGATGGCATCAGGGACCACTTCATCTTCAACTACATCAATGTCATGGAGAAGAACCTGGTCCGGAGCTGAGCTTGGCGGCGGCTGGTGCAGAGTGACCGTCAGCACCAGCGGGGTGCTGGGCATACCAGCTTCAAGGTGGGGTGATCCAGACGCTGACGCGACAGCTTCTGGACAGGCCAAGCCTTCAGACGGACAGGTATCGCCCCGTACCCGTACAACAGAGCTCCAGCACCCTGCAGGAAGGCTTTGCCATGGAGCTCGGAACGACAGGTATCTGGAGCCTGGCGTTCACCCACGGGGATCGCATCGAGGCGAGGGACGCTGCAGCTGAGCTGGAGGAGCTCGGGTACGGTGCCGTCTGGCTCGGCGGCAGCCCGGGGGGAAATCCCCGCGGGGACTTGGTCACGGCAGCTGAGGTCCTGGCCGCGACCAACCGAATCGCTGTCACAACGGCGTGCATATCCATCTGGGAAAGATCCCCGGACCGGCTCGCCGCCACCTACCACGGGCTCCCGCAGCAGCAACGGAACCGGCTTCTGATCGGACTCGGCGTCAGCCACGCCGACTTCGTCAACCGATACCGCGAGCCGTACCACGCGCTGCGCTCCTACCTGGACGAATTAGACGCGGCGGCTCCTCCCCTGCCGTCAGCGGCACGGATTGTCGGTGCGCACGGGCCGCAGATGACCCGGCTGGCAGCCACAAGATCGACGGGAGTGCACCCCTATCTCGTCGACCCGGCCCACACCGCGTGGGCCAGGTCGATGCTGGGTGAAGGCCCCCTGCTGGCACTGGAGCAGACCGTCATCCTGCACACCAGTGCCGAAGCAGCCCGCGCCAAAGCCAGAACGATGCTCGCTCCCTACCTCAAGCTGCGCAACTACCGTTCAGCGTGGCTACGCGGGGGATTCACCACCGAGGACTTGGCCCTTGGCGGGAGCGACAGGATGATCGATGCGCTGTTCGCCTGGGGAAGCCCGGACAAGATCGCTGCCCGGCTCACCGAGCACCGTCAGGCCGGCGCCGACCATGTTGCCGTCCAGGTGGTCACTGACACCCCAGGTACCTTCGCCCGTCAGGCGTGGCGTGACCTCGCCCCAGAACTGGTCACCGCACAGGCACAGCCCGAAGCGTAGATGGAGACGGTCGGCGAGGTAGTTCACCTGGATCGGCGTTGGCTCCGCGATCGTCCTCACTCCGGGCGACGGCGGATGAGTCGTGCGCGAGGGCAGGCTGGTGAAACCGTGAGAGCGGATCGAGCATGTCCCGACCGACTACGGTGCTGTCGGCCGGGGCCGGCAACCATAGCTTCCACATCTACGGCTGCGGGCAGCACCTGCGGCACCCGCAACTGAGCGGCGGGGTCGTGGTGCTGCTGGACGGCACCCTCGCGCGCACGCGCCGCCGCACCGGGGCGGACGACCGGAAGAACCTCTCCGGCAAGCACAAGGCCCACGGTGATATCACCCTCGGCGGCTCGCTCGTGCGACGGACGGCACTCGGGCTTGTCCACCCGACCTGCCCATCCGGCTTTGCGTAGACACGGACCCGGCCGTGGCCGCCCGGCGCGCCGGCACCAGAGCCGGGGTCTCTCTCCGGCCCCGCCGCCGACTACCTCACGACCGGCATGACGTCGCTCCAGACCCTCCGCATCACGTCGAACCCGGGTGTCGCGAGGCGCGCTGAACAGCGTGCTCCGGCGCCCGGAGCGCCCGGAGTAATGCTGTTGCTGCCTCCTTGCGCCCGTGGTCGTCACCCGGATGGCGGAGTCACCGGACCCGTCCGCACGCGAGCCTGTCGGTGACCGATGGTTACCAACTGCCGTAGGGGTGTCGCCTGTGCCGACCGAATCCTCCCATCCCCGAACCGTCGGACCGACCGAAGTCGGGCCCGGCGACCTGCGCTACGAGGCACTGCGCCGGGGATTCAACCAGCGCTGGATCGCGAACCCCGAATACATCGTGGTGGCCTCCACCACCACGGACGTGGTCACCGCCCTCGACACCGTTCTCGCCCGCACCGCCGCGGGCTCGTCACCGGGCCGGATCACCGTCCGCTCCGGCGGGCACTGCTACGAGAACTTCGCCTGCGGCGACGATGTCGGCGTCATCATCGACGTCAGTACCATGGACCGCGTCTACTACGACGCGGAGATGGACGCATACTGCGTCGAGGCCGGCGCGACGAACTGGCAGACCGTCACCCAGCTCTACCGCCGGTTCGGCCTCGCCGTACCCGGTGGCTCGTGCTACTCCGTCGGCGCGGGCGGCCACATCTGCGGTGGCGGCTACGGGCTGCTCTCCCGGCTGCACGGCCTCACGGTCGACTACCTCTACGCGGTCGAGGTGGTCACCGTGCGCGATGTGACCCACGCCGAGGTCACCGTGGCCCGCAAGGACTCCCCCGAGGCCGCGCTGCGCGACCTGTGGTGGGCGCACACCGGCGGCGGGGGCGGCAACTTCGGCGTGGTCACCCGGTACTGGTTCCGCGGCCTTCCCCAGCCGCCCGCCCAGGTACTCACCAGGGCGCTGTCCTGGAGTTGGAGCAACTTCGAGAACGATCGGGACAAGTTCAAGGCCCTGGTGCGCCGCTACGGCGCGTTCTTCGAAGGCGAGCGGACGGGCGAAGGGCCGGACATTCTCCGCGAGTTCGACTTCCGCGACATGTTCACGCTGCTCAAGCTGACCAATCGCGCGGCCGGCAAGGTCGGCCTCATCCTCCAGCTCGACGGCACCCGCGAGGACTCGATCCACCGCCTCAACCAGTTCCTCCACTGGCTCGCCCCCACCGACGAATACCCCCAGAGCCCGTTCGACGTGCAGATGGGTGAGCACCCCGCGCTCTACGAGCACTACATCCCCACCAGGCTGCCCTGGCTCACGGCGACCCAGAACCTCAACGACTCCGGCCCGAGCCGGTGCGGCAAGTACAAGTCCGCCTACCACACCTCGAACTTCACCGAGCCCCAGCTCGACACGATCTTCGACCACCTCACCGACCCGGTGTACAAGAACGACCAGGCCCTGCTCCAGGTGGACTCCTACGGCGGGCGGATCAACGACGCCACCACGTCGGCGACAGCGGTACCGCAGCGCTCGTCCGTGCTGAAACTCCAGTACCAGGCGTACTGGTCCTGGGGCGAGGACGCCAACCGCGACGGCGTGTACGACTACCAGGACGCCCTGGAAAACCCGGGCATCGCCGAGCCTCACCTGGACTGGATGCGCACCTTCTATCAGGACATGTACGCGGCCACCGGCGGCGTTCCGGTCGTCCCGGCCCCGGAACAGCTCGAACCGCCCAACACCGACGGCTGCTACATCAACTATCCGGACATCGACCTCGCCGATCCCGACCTCAACACGTCCGACCAGCCGTGGTCCCACCTGTACTACGGCGCCAACTACAACGGGCTCCAACGCGCCAAGGCCCACTGGGACCCACGGAACGTCTTCCGACACGCACAGTCGATCCGCCTCCCGGCAACGCAGTAGCGCGCACGCCGGTCCAAGCAGGAACGGAACAGGGAACCGGGGCTGCGGCGGCCGGGACCGGTGGCCCTCGCGACGGCCTCGTCCCCGAGCGTCACACAGCGCCGCACCTCTGCTCGCCGTAGCCCTACGAGGAAAGGGCACAACGGGAGAAGAATCGGGCTCCGGCGGGAAGACATGGCCTGTGACCAGTGAAAGAAGAGGTACGCCCCTGAACACCGGGCCGATGCCGTCCGACTGCCCGTCGCCGCTGAGCGAGCCCGCGCGGAGTTCTCCCAACTGCGGGCCCGACTGGGGCCGGTGTGGGGACGAGACGGTCGCTCACTCATCTGTCGGATGCTCAACCACAAGAATGTTGACGGCCCAGTACAGGTCGTTGTCCTTGAGTGTTTCGTCGAACTTGAGGTAGAGGGGGTAACGGTCGGACGGCAGGCCCATCTGCTGAAAGGCCCACCCGTGCTCGCCGATGCCGCCCTGCAGCGGCCGGATGGCTCCTTCGCCAGTGTTCGGGTTGTAGTTGTCGAGGGTTCCCTGAGGCATGATGTTCCTCCTGTAGGTGCTCGCCAGATCAATGCCATGGACTCGCACCCACCTGGGCCGGCGCCGGTCGAATCAACACCCGGACGCGCGTCCGGGTCATCCAACTGGCCGCCGATACTCATGTCGTCCGGTACGAGTGGATCCGATTCCGGCGGAGGAGATCACCCTCACGCGGTGATCAAGACTCTGGCCTGCTGGAAGAGCGTGAGAACCTTGGACGACTTCCTCCGCCGGTAGGCCCTCGTGCGGCACCGCGGCGAGCATTGCACCGTGTCTGTTGCGCTTCCGCAGGGGCTTCGGGACCTCTCCGGTCAGCCACCGGCTGTGACGGTTCTCCTGCAGGCGTTACGGCTGGCCTGCCGGTGCGGCACGCCCTGCGCCATCGAACGGATGACCTAGCTCCGGGGTGGGGGCGGACCTGCGCCGGCCGGCCGCACGACGTCACCGCGCGGCCCCCGCAGTGAGCCCAGCTCAGCGACCTGGGCCTTCGCCTTCGGCGAGGGTGCGGTTGAGGACCCTGCGGCGCGGGCGGGCAGGGCCGCGACCCCGACAAGGAGAGCGCGCAGCTCGTCGTTCTGGCACAACTCCGATGCCAGCCTGGGCCCCTGGGTAATGACGTGGCCGCCGAGGGTGGTCATGCGGTCTCGCCCGCGGGCCGCCCGGAGCGTGGCGCGTCTTCGTCACCCGAGCGGTGCGCGACGGCGGTCCCTGCGGAGGTCGAGGGTGGCGCAGTGGAAGGAGCCGCCCAGTGCCTGGACGTTGCGGAAGGGCAGGGGGAGCGGAGTCATCCCGTACGAGTCGAGCAACGCCTGGAGCTTCTCGTCGCGGGCCTCGACCAGGACGTGCTGGTGGTCGACCACCAGCAGGTTCATGCTCACCCAGGGGCTGGTCATGTACAGCGGCGGGTCGTCGCGGGCGTCGGGGAAAGGAGCGGGGACCAGCTCCCAGCCGCCCAGCGGGCCGTCCGCGAGGAGGGCGGGATCGATCCGCTCCGGGTTGTACAGCGCCAGGCCCTCGCGCAGCGGGCACAGCGTCGCATCGATGTGCATGGCGTGCGGATCCCGCACCGGCAGGAGGTACACCGATACGCCGGCTCCCAAACGGGCGCGCAGGTGGGCCACGCCGGAGCGGTTGGTGACATGGCTGAGCTGGCCCACGACCGTGTCCGGGCCCAGTCGCAGGAAATCGGCGGCGTCCCATGCCGGTCTGGCGTCCCCAATCGCCCACCGGCCCAGTGAGGACGGCCCGCCGTCGAGGGGATCAACGCGGAGGTCCACCTCCGACCGCAGCCAACGCGCCCCCGAACGGCGCAGCTGCTGAAGCAGTGGCCGGTAGGCGAGTAGCTCGCGGCGGCGGCTGCGCCAGGCCATCGGCGCCTCGACCACCCTGTCCCCCATGACGAGCAGGGCGTCGCGGGGCATGGCCGCGCAGTAGCCGCCCAGTTCGGACCAGGGCACCCTGTGCGGCCGGTGTACGACGCACCCCATGCCCTCCAGCAGTTCGGCCAGAGTCTGCAGCTCCTGCTCCGCCGCCTCGACGATCCACGGCGGGAAGGGGTGGCCCGGGCGGAACTCGTCCCAATGCTCGCGGGGCATGGTCGCCTCGACCATGCCCCGGTCCTCGGCGGGGAACATCGCCCCGTACGCGATGCCGACCACCGACTCGCGCAACGGACTCCACTCGTCGCACGCACCCACCACGGCCATCCCGCCTCCTTGGGCTCGGCCGCTCGCGCCCGCGAGCCGCTCCGCCATCATCCAAGGAACCGGCCTCTACGGGTGATCCCCGCGCCGAAGCGTCCACCCGAACCGGGGAGACGACAACGACGCCGGCGGACCGGCGCCCCTTCTGTTCGTCGTGCGGCATCCCCGGCCGCGACACGCCCACCCACAATCCCTGAGGGAACCCCGCCATGGACAACGGCACCCGGCGAACGGCGCCAGGTGGGTGGGCCCGTGGTATCCGTGGGCTTGGGGAGTGCCTTCGCGGTTCTCGCCTACGAAGTCGCCCTGTTGTGCGGGTTTCTCCTGCGGTCCGACGGAGGCCCCGGCGGTCGGCCCAGGGCGCGACGATCAAGGGCAGGCAGTTTTCACGGTCCGGGGTCGGGACCCTCCGGTTCATCCTGAGGGGAGCGGGCGAAAGGCAGGCTGTGACGTTTCCTTGATCGAGTACGCCTGGCGCCGGACATGGCTTGTGGGGCCCAGGCCGTCCAGGGTCTGAGCCATCTGCACGAGGCCCCGCCCGTCGGCTGTGGCATCCACGACCGTGATCGTCGCGGCGTCGATGTCTTCCGGACGCAGGCGGTCCAGCGTCGTCACGGCACGCACTCGTAGGGTGGTGCGAGCTGCCTGTGTGATTGCCGCTCTGGTTGCGGGGGTGGTGTCGCGGCCGACGACCAGGAGTCTGTCGGACTGGGCGAGTGCTGCCCCGACCGCTGTGTGCAGGTCGTCCATGGTGTAGCACCACTCGTGTGGATGCTGGCCGCGCAGGCGCGGATAGCGGCGGCGCAGCACGTTGAGGATGTCCGCTGCCTCGGACACGACGGCACCGGGAGCGACGACGAAGGCGAGGCGGTCCGGGTCGGTGACGGCGAGGGTCTCGGCCTGTTGCGGGGTGCCCACTGTTTGGGGGTTTGGTTGGAGGGTCCGGCCCGCCCATGCGCCGGATCCGGCGGCGGGTGTGCCCACCACGACCACCTCGTCCCCCCGGTCCAGAAACCGGTGCAGCGCGCGTTCCGCGTTCTCGGCCGAGGGGCACGCGACGCCGGTGGGGCAGCCGCAGATCCGCCACCGGTTACGGGAGTCTGCGGGGGGCTGCGCCGGTACCGGGGCGCTCGACGGCCCCGGGGCGGGGGAGCTCTGCGCGGCCACGTGGAGCACTCGCCGCGTGCGCAGTACCGCGCGCCAGGACTCGATCTGACGGCGGGCGAAGGAGACCGCGGTGGCATCATCGCTGTGGGCCGCGAGAGCGAGGCCGCGGTGTCCGCCCTCGGGCCGCTCGTAGGAGACGGTGAAGACGGTGGTCGGCGCCGTCGTGAGGCCGTCGCGGAGGTCCTCGTTCGGTAGGGAGCGGGAGTCGGCGGCGAGACCGGACTGCCGGGCGTGTGCGGCGAGCAGGTGCTGCGCCGGACAGTCGACCGGGCCGCGCGTGGGGTGCTGCCAGGAGGTGGCCACGGTGAGACTGCCGGGGGTGACGTGGAGGCTGGTGGAGTGGAGTACTTCCGTGAGGACGCTTCGGTTCATCTTCCTGGTGGGGGTCGAAGGAGCGCGAGTACGGCAACGTCATCCAACAGGTTCGCGCGGCTCTGCCCCTCCCCTTGCCTGCGGGTGTCACTCCAAGGGGCCCCTGTGTCGTCCGTGCGGGCGTATTGGACGTGCTCGTGCGAGGAGTGCCGCGGCGGAGGGGTTCGCGGCGTTCGGCCGGAGTGCGGCGATCAGGGCGCGCAGGCGGTCGTCGGCGCGGGCGCTGCGTATGCCGGGAAGGATGTCGAGGAATTCGTGCCAGGTCCGGCATGCGTGTTCCAGATGGCCGGATGCCAGCTGGGTCTGAGCCAGTTCGGCCAGGCTGAGGGCCCGGGAGCGGCGTTCGTCGGCGGGCCTGTGGCGCAGCGAGAGGGCGAGGGCCCGGGCGGCCGTAGGGTGGTCTCCCTGGTTCTTGGCCACGGTCGCTCGCTGGAGCGCGAGTGAGCCGGTGTGGAAGGCGCCGACGGCGGAGGCGCCGTCTGCCGACTTTTCCAGGCACTGCTCGGCCGCTATGAGGTGGCGGGTGTGGCGGCGGTCGCCCCGGGCGGCCTGCGTGACGGCCAGCTGGCCGAGGAGGAAGGCTTGTTGGTGCGGCGGTGCGTGACGCGCGCCGGTCTGTACGGCGTGTTCGGCGAGCTGGTCGGCCTGGGTGAGGTGTCCCAGTTCGTGGGCCTGCACGCTGAGGCCGCGCAGGGCGAGCGCACAGCTGATGGTGTCGCCCGCCTCATGGGCGAGTTCGACGCTCGTGAGATAGAGACGCTGCGCCGCGGCCTGGTGGTTCATGTCGAAGTGCGCGAACGCGCAGAGATAGGTGAGCTGTGCGGCCACCGTGAACAGATCGCGTCGGACGGCGGGTTTGATGTCGCTTCTGAGCCAGGGAAGCAGCGTGGTGGACAGGTAGTGGCGCAGGGGTTCGCGCACCGATCCGGCTCCGAAGACGTTGTCGCTGCGGGAGCACACGGTGAGCAGCTGCCGGGCGGAGGCCACGTGTGCCGGGCCGACGGGCGACGGCGGGGACAGCGCGGCGGGCCGGCCTTCTCCGGCGGCCGGCAGAGGGGACGCCATCGCCAGGGCCGCCAGCGAGTAGGCGCCGACGAGGGCGAGGCGGCGGCGGTCGGTGTCCTGCAGTATCCGGTCGAGGTGGTCCACGGCGCTCCCTTCACCGGAAGGCGCCCCGGCGCCATGTCCCGGCTGCCTGGTGTCGAGTAGCCCAGCGTCCTGTAACAGGACCGGTCTGCCGAGACGTCGGGAGAGAGCTTCCGCGACGAGGGCGGGCACCGGCGGGCGGGGGCGGCTGCCGGCCAGCCAGTGGGCGACCGTGGTGCGGTCGTAGTGCAGCGGGGTGCCCCGCTCGGCGCCGAGTGAGTTGACCTGGCGGGCGAGTTGGGCCCCGCTCCACCCGGCCTCGGACAGGAGGAGTCGCAGGGCTTGGTTCGGCGTACGGGGCGATCGCACACCCCTCCCCTTGTCCCGCTCATCCGTTTGCGAGTACTGCCGTTCAACGTCCGCATGTGTTCAACACGCTTGCCGCCCGCATACGCGGTGCAAGCGCTTTCGTTCAGGCAGGCTCAGAGTGCGGCCCCGCTCGGGGCAGCACACAGTGCGCACCGCGGGCGCATCCTGGGCGGCCGTACGCCCCTTGTGCACCATTGACCTGTCCGAAGAGAGGGACGAGATGCGCACCAACGCCCCGCGCGGACCCGATCGCCTGTCCTCATGGTGGCGCTCCGTCCATCTCTTCCCAGGGCAGGGCGACTTCTCCGCCGCGTCCCTGGCACGCGCCGTCCATGCCAACGGCATGGGCTCGGCCGTCTATGAGGTCTTCGAGCAGATCGACGAGGTCGCGGTCGAGCGCGGTCTGCGACCCCTGGGCCCCTGGCTGCTGGGACAGGACCCGCCCGGCGGACGCGAGTTGGCCGAGGCGGCCACGGGCTCCTCCCAACTGGCCCTGTTCGGCGCCTCGGTGGCGGTACACCGAGCGCTGAGCAGCTCCTACGGTGTGCCGTCGGCGGTCGTCGGGGTGAGCTTCGGGGAGATCGCCGCACTGACCGCCGCCGGGGTCCTCACCGTCGGCGACGGCACCCGCGTGGCCCACGACCTCGCCGTCGTGCTGTCCTCCTGTCCCGGGGGGCTGAGCCTGCTCGGCTGCGCGGAGGAGGCGGCCCGCGGACTGCTGGACCGCGCCGGAACGCCGGACGCGGTCCTCGCCGTGGTCAACGACGACCGGTCCACGGTGATCGCGGGCCCCGCGCCCGCCCTGCTCCGGGTCGAGAAGGTGGCCGCCGACGCGGGGGTGAGAGCCGTACGGCTGCGGCTGCCGTTCTCCTCCCACCATCCGGCCCTGGCCGCCCAGTCCGAGGTGTTCGCCGCGTCGGTGCGCGCCTACCCCCTGTCCGCGGCGCGCATTCCCGTCTACTCGGCCGTGGCCAGACGCGCCTACCGCCCCGACGACGACCTGCCGCGGCGCCTGGCCGACTGTCTGGTGCTGCCGGCCGTGGTACCCACCGCGCTGCGCCAGGCTGCGGCGCACCGGCCGGACGTCTTCTTCGAGGCGGGCACGGGCGACGCCCTGGCCTCCAGTGCCCGCAGGGTCCTTTCCGCGAGCCTCGCACCGCCCGTGCACGCCCCAGTTGCCGAACTCGATTTCCCCTGGTGAGACCCGCTCCCGGTCCTGGAGGACCAGCGATGCCCCATGCGCCCCTGCCGACGACCACTCGGGACGAGATACAGCGGCTCGTCCACGGTCCCTGCGACCCCGCCTTCCTTGCCGCCCTGCACAAGGCTCTGACCACCGACATCCCGGCCGACAGCGGAGGCAGACAACTGCTGCACCGCCTGAGCCTGTTGGGCGAGACATTGCCGGACGACCTCTTCGACGACCCGGCACGGCTGGCCGCCGTCCACGCCTGGGCCGCGGTCGCCGACCCCTCCCTGTGCCTGGCGGCACTCGTCCATCACCTGCTCTGCCTGGGATCCATGACCCAACTCGGCGACGAATCCGGCGCCTTGACATCCCGCGTGGAGGCCCTGCGGTCCGGCCGGGCCAAGGGCGTCTACCTGATCACCGAGGCCGGACAGGCCAACAGCCACCTCGCCACCCAAACCCGGGCCGAACTCGACCCGGTAACCGGCGAGTTCGTCCTGCAGACCCCCAACGCGCGGGCCGCCAAGTTCGGCAGCGCCGGGACTGTGGACGTACCGCAGACAGCGGTGGTGCTCGCCCGTCTGGTCACGGACGGCACCGACCGCGGGGTCTTCGCGATCGTGGTCGACCTCACCGACGACGAGGGGCTGCTGCCCGGCGTCGAGGTCTCCTCGCCCATCGGCCTGGGCGCGCTGCCCCTCGACTACGTCCAGGTACGCTTCCACCACGTCCGGCTGCCGCACACCCACTGGCTCGCCGACGGCGCCCGCATCGCACCCGACGGCACTTTCCACGACCCCGCAGGGTCGGCGCAGCGGCGCCTGCAACGCACCCTGCGCACAGGCCAGGGACTGTGGGCGACCATGCCGGCGGTCGCCGCCGCCACCAGCCGCCAGTCCGCCGTACAGGCCGTCACCTACGCGCAAGGGCGAAGCACCCAGGGGCGACTGGCCCCTGGCGTGCCGTTGCTCACGTACCGGACCCAGCAGCGCGCCGTGCTGGGCGCGCTGGCCGACGCGTTCGCCCTGACCTGCGCCGCTCAGGGCGCGCGCGCCCTGTGGGAGGAGTCGCGCGCGACCCCCGCCGACCGGAGCGGTCCGGAGATGGGCTTCACCCCGTGGACCGCCGTCAACCAGCCGCTGGCCGCGTACAAGGCCGCGGCGGTACGGCTGGCCGCCCGCGTCAGTGCCGAATGCCAGCGCCGCTGCGGCTTCTCCGGACACCTGGACGCCAACCGGCTGGCCGCCTACCACGGCTTCCACCACGCCTTCGATGCGGCCGGCGGGGACAGCCAGCTCATCTTCTACGACATCGGACGCGCCCTCGCCGAAGCCGGAACAACTGGGCAGACAGCACAACCCCCGCCGCCGGCCGGTACACCGCCCACGTCCGCGCACTGGTGGCCGGCGGTCGTACGACGCCACCAGTACGACCTGACCCGGCACATCGCCGAGCGGTCGCACGCCACGGACCCCGGCACCCCCTTCGAGCGGTGGAACCCCCTGCTGGAGGATGCCGGTCTCCTCGGCGAGATCTACGCCAACGCCCTCGTCGCCGGGGATGTCACCCGCACCCTCGCCGGGATCCGGGACCACGAACTGGCCGACGCTCTGCGGGCGTTGGCGGCCCTGCACGGCGTCACGGCGGCCCGCCGCTGGTCGGGTCCCCTGCTCGCCCTCGAAACGCTGCGCCCGGCGGACGTCCAGGCGCTGTCCGATGCCGCCGACGAACTCTGCGACGAGATCCTTCCCCATCTGCCGCTGCTGACCGAGGCGTTCGCCCACCCCGACGACATCGCCCCGACGGCCTGCGACCCCGCGCTTGCGGCCGAGGGCGCCTGGACCCGAGGAGGCACGGCATGACGGGCGAGCGCCCTATCGGGATCCTCGGCATGGGCACCCACCTGCCGCCCACAGTGCGCACCAACGCCGAAGTAGCGCGCGGCGCCGGCGTGACAGCCGAATGGATCAGCGAACGCACCGGAGTCCTCAAACGCCATGTGGCCGGCCCCGAGGAGGCCGCCTCGGACCTGGGGGCGCACGCCGTCCGGGCGGCGGCCGACGCCGCCGGCATCGATGTGGCCGACATCGGTCTGCTGATCTGCGGCACCTCCACCCCCGACGAACTGGGGCCGTCGACCGCCTGCCGCATTCAGACGGCGGTGGGCGCCACCGGCGCGGTCGCCCTCGATGTCGTCGCCGCCTGTTCCGGCTGGCTGTTCGCGGCGAAGGTGGCGCACGACTGGTTGCGCGGTGACGCGGGGGTCCGGTACGCGGCCGTCGTCGGCGTCGAGGCGTACTCGAAGTTCGTCGACCCGGCCGACCGCGCAACCGCGGTCCTGTTCGCCGACGGGGCCGCCGCGGCCGTGCTGGGGCCGGTACCGGACGGCCAGGGCTTCACCCACTTCAGCCTCGGCTCCGACGGCGCGCTCGCCGACCGTGTCCTGATCCCGGCCGGTGGCAGCCGCCGCCCGGCCAGCACGGCCACCGTGACCGCCAACGGCCATCGCATCCACATGGACGGCCGCACCATCGGCCGGTTCATCACCGACGTCTTCCCCCGGCTCATCACCGACGCCCTCGACCGCGGCGGGCTGAGGATCGAGGACGTCGACTGCTTCGTCGCCCACCAGCCCAACCCTGTGCTGCTCAGGCGTATCGGCGCCGACCTCGGCATCCCCGCCGACCGCTTGGTGGTGGTCGGCGACGAGGTCGGCAACATCGGTGCCGCCAGCGCACCCTACGCACTGGCCCGCGCCGCCGGAGGCCGACTACGGCCAGGTGACCGTGTCCTGCTGGCCGTCTTCGGCGCCGGTATGACCTGGGGCAGCGCCCTCCTCACCTGGAGCGGGGCACCCGGCCTCACCTCGGCACAGACCGCCGTACGTCCCGCATCAGAAGGAGTGTTCCGATGAACGCCCTGGACCTGTTCCGCCTGGACGGCGCCCGCGCCCTGGTGACCGGCGCGTCCCGCGGCATCGGCAAAGCCGTCGCCGAGGCGCTGGCCGACGCGGGCTGCGACCTGGCGGTCACCGCCCGCACCCTGCCCGCGCTCGACCGCACCCGCAAGGCCGTGGAGGAGCGAGGCCGCACGGCGGTGGCCCTCGACGGGGACCTCGCCGTACCGGGCACGGCGGCCGACCTGGTCGACCGGGCGGCCGCCGCACTCGGCGGCCTGGACGTGATCGTCCACAACGCGGGCACGCTGCCCACGGCCGAGGACGGCAGCCCCCGGCTGGCGCCGCTTCAGCACGCCCGCCAGCAGGACTGGGACACCGTCGTCACCGTCAACCTCAACGCCACCGCCGCCCTGTGCCGGGCCGCCCACCCGCACCTGGCCGGCTCGGATCGCGCCAGCCTGATCTTGATGTCGTCCGTCGCCGGACTCGTCGGTACCCCCATGATGGAGGCGTACGCCGCCACCAAGGCCGCGCAGCTCTCCCTCACCCGCAGCCTCGCGGTCGGCTGGGCCCGCCAGGGCATCCGCGTCAACGCCCTGTGCCCCGGCTGGACCCGCACCGACATGACCGCGTTCGCCAGCGAGACCGGCCCGCTGTCGGACTGGCTCACCAGCCACGTCCCGATGGGCCGCTGGGCCACCGCGGACGAGGTCGTCGGCGCCACCCTCTTCCTCGCCTCCCCGGCCGCGTCGTTCGTCACCGGACACGCGCTCGTCGTCGACGGCGGACTCGCCGTACCCGACGGCGGCCTGGCCGGTCACCCCAAGCCCGCCTCCCCCTTCACCGTGGCATGAACACCCTTACCTCTACCGGCGGTTCCATCGCGGTGATCGCGGGAATCGGCGCCTGCCTCCCGCCATACGTGATCGACAACGCCACGGTCGTCGCGCGCGGCGCCCTGCGCACCGACGACACCTGGATCCGCGACCGCACCGGCATCGTCCGCCGCCGCCACGCCGAGCCCGGCACCAGCACCGGCGACCTCGCGGTCGGCGCCGGTCGGGCCGCGCTCGCCTCCGCCGGGGACCTGCGCCCCGGCATGCTGCTGCTCGCCACCAGCACACCCGACCACCCCTGCCCCGCCACCGCTCCCTCGGTGGCCCACCGGCTGGGCCTGGGCACCATCCCCGCCTTCGACCTCGGGGCGGTCTGCTCGGGTTTCCTGTACGCCCTGGCCACCGCGACCGCACTCATCCGCAGCGGTACCTGCACGACCGCCCTGGTCATCGGGGCCGACACCTACACCACCATCGTCGACCCCACCGACCGCGAGACCGCGCCGATCTTCGGCGACGGCGCCGGAGCCATCCTGCTGCGCCCCGGCACCGCTGACGAACCCGGGGCCGTCATCGCCACCGACCTCGGCGCCGACGGCAGCGGCAGCGACCTCATCACCGTCCCGCACGGCGGCTCCCGCCACCCGCAGCACCTGCCGCCCGCCACCCCCCGGGACCGCCACTTCCAGATGCAGGGCCGCACGGTCTACGCCCACGCCGTACGCCACATGACGCAATCCGCCAACTCGGCGATCCAACAAGCGGGTTGGGCCCCGAACACGGTACGGGCCTTCGTCGGCCACCAGGCCAACCAGCGCATCCTGGATTCCGTCGCCGAGCGCCTGGGCATCGCGCCCGCCCACCGCTTCGGCAACATCCGCGACCTCGGCAACACCGCGGCCGCCTCCATCCCCCTCGTCCTGGCCGACCCGGCCGTCCACCAGGCCGTCCCACCCGGCGAGCGCTCCCTGCTGACCGCCTTCGGCGGCGGACTGACCTGGGCCTCCGTCGCCCTGCACTGGCCCGCCTCCGTCCCGGCCACCGAAGCACCGCCCACCGACCTGGCCACCGCCCCCCTGAGCACCCCCGACCTCTCAAGGAGCCACCCGTGGACCGCTTCTACGACCACCTCGTGACCCTCCTCAGCGACAAGTTCGAAGTCGACCCCGACCGCATCGCCCCGGACGCCACCCTCGACACCCTGGACCTGGACTCCCTCGCCGTCGTCGAGCTCTACGTCACCCTCCAGGAACAGTGGCAGATCCCGCTCGACGACTCCGCCGCCTCCGGCGAACTCACCGTCGCCGACGTGGCCCGCGCGGTGACCGCGCTGCTGGACGCGGGCGAACCCGCCCAGGAACACAAGGCCGCACAGTGAGCAACGAGGTGGCCGTCACCGGCATCGGCCTCGTCACCCCCGGCGGCATCGGTGTGACGGACACCTGGGAAACGGTCTGCGCCGCCCGGCCCACCGCGCGCACCGACCCCGTGCTGAGCGACCTGCCGGTGACCATGTCCTGCCGCGTACCGGCCCTCCCGCCCGGCCGGGGCCGCCTGTGGCGCTTCGACCGCGGCACCCGGTTCCTGCTGACCGCAGCCAGGGAGTCCCTCGACTCCGCCGGCCTGGACCCGGCCGACTGGGACCCCGCCCGCGTGGCGGTGGTCATCGGCACCGCGGCCGGCGGCATCGACAGCCTCGAAGCCCAGCACCACAAGTTCCTCACCACCGGCCCCACCGCCCTGTCCCCGCTCACCATGCCGGCCTTCCTCCCCAACATGACGGCCGGCCACCTCGCCCTCGACCTCGGGATCACCGGCCCCTCCATGCAGACCTCCACAGCCTGCGCCTCCGGGGCCACCGCCCTCATCACCGCCTGTCTGCTCCTGAAGGCCGGGGCCTGCGACATCGCCCTCGCGGGCGGCACCGACGCCATGGTCACCCCCCTGTGCGCCGCCGCCTTCGCCAAGATGGGCGCACTGTCGAAGCGCAGCCACGACCCTTCTCGTGCCTCCCGGCCCTTCGACAAGGACCGCGACGGCTTCGTCCTCGGCGAGGGATCCGGCATTCTCGTCCTCGAACGCCGAGGCCACGCGGACGCCCGCGCCGCCCGCACACTGGCCCACCTCGCCGGCCACGGCACCACCAGCGACGCCCACCACCCGACGGCCCCGCACCCCCGAGGAGCGGGCCTGCGGGCGGCGACCCTGACCGCCCTCGCCGAGGCCGACGCGAGGCCCGACGACGTCGACCACATCAACGCCCACGGCACCAGCACCCCGCTCAACGACAGCGTGGAGGCCGCGGTGATACGCGACCTCTACCCCCGCCGGCCTCCATCCGTCACCTCCGCCAAAGGCGCCCTGGGACACACCATGGGAGCCGCCGGCGCCATCGAGGCCGCCCTCACCGTCCTGACCATCGCCCACGAAACCACGCCGCCCACCGCCAACTTCACCGCTCCCGACGACGCCACCACCGGCATCGACATCATCGCCGCGGCCTCCCGCCCCCACCCCGCCCGCCTCGCACTGAGCCACTCCCTGGGCTTCGGCGGCCACAACACGGTGCTGGCCTTCACCGCCCCGTGACGGCGTTCCCGCCGGGGCCCGACCCAGCCGCCGCTCACTCTCCCGAGTTTATTCGAGCATGAGCACGACATCGGACGGCCGCGCGAGGCCCTGGCGCAACAGCCACCCCAAGCCACCGAAGGCCAGGCAATCGGACATCATCCGCGCTGGTGTGGACGGCTCCCCGGCAGCCCCTTCCAACGGCGAGCTGAAGTACCTGTGGCGAGCCGTCGACCAGGACGGCAACGTGCTCGACATCCTCGTGCAGAACCGTCGGGACACCGCCGTGGCCAGGCGTTTCTTCCGCAGGCTGATGAAGAAGACGCGTTCGGTACCGCGGGTGGTCGTCACCGACAAGCTGCGCTCCTACGGCGCCGCCCACCGCGAAGTCATGCCTTCTGTCGAGCACCGCTCGCACAAAGGACTGAACAACCGGGCGGAGAACAGCCACCAACCGACGAGGCAACGTGAACGTGCGATGCGGGGCTTTTGCAGCGTCGGCGCCGCCCAGCGGTTCCTGTCCGCGTTCAGCGGCATCTCACCCCACTTCCGGCCCCGCCGCCACCTGATGACCGCTCCCGAACTCCGTCTCGAGATGACCGTCCGCTTCACCATCTGGGACCAGATCACCGCCGCTGCCGGCCAGCCCACCACGGCCTGACCACAGGCCCGGAACACGGCACCACCACACCCGGACGCAACGTCAAGTACTCACGCACTCAACAACGTGACAGTGCCTGCCGGGCGCCGCCTGGCAGCTGAACAACGCGCTGCGCAACTGCCCTAAAGGTCCGTTCTGTGGGTGTGCCCTGACCCCGTTGGCGAACCGGCGACCAAGACGAATTGACCGTTCCTGTGGTGAAAGCTGCCGTCCACCTGGGTGAGGACTCGGTGGGTCCGCCTGGGGCTCGCAGTCCGGTCCCGCTACATCCGGTGTGTGATCAAGAACCTGTTGCGCGCTCTGCCCGCGCTCGTCCTGTCCGTTGTCTCTCTGGTTTGTCCCGCGACGCCCGCCACCGCGCGGTCGGCCGTTGGGTCTGCCGCTCCCGGCCCGGCTGCTGCGGCCGTCAAGGAGGTCGCCCCGCCCACAGGGATGGACGTGCCGCTGTTCCAGGCGCTTGCCTGGATCGAGGAGGCCGAGGAACCGGAGCCGCGTACCGGCTACAGTCGCGCACAGTTCAGGCACTGGAATAAGGGACTGAACGCCACCGACGGCTGTGATACCCGCAGGGAGGTCATCCTTGCCGAGGCACTGCTGGCCCCGCAGGTCGGTCCGAAGTGCGCGCTGGCCGGCGGGCGGTGGTGGTCGGAGTACGACCAGGTGTGGATCACTTCGGCAGCCTCGCTCGATGTCGACCACCATGGTCCCACTCGCCGAGGCGTGGGACTCCGGCGCGGATACCTGGACTGCGGCCCGGCGTGAGGCGTACGCCAACGACCAGGGCGCCCCGAACAGCCTGATCGCCGTTTCCGGCACTTCTAACCGCGCCAAGGCGGACAAGGACCCGGCGGACTGGCGGCCTGTGCCGGCGGCCCGGTGCCAGTACGCCGCAGACTGGGTGGCGACCAAGCTCCGTTGGCAGTTGACGGCGGATGCCGCCGAGCGGGACGCGTTGAGCCGCCTCGCCGAGGTGTGTCCGACCACCACCGTCGCTTACGAGAAGGTCCCGTAGCCGGTCTGAGGCCGCACCTCTACCGGCTGCCTCAGGTTCGGCCGTCCAGCACCCCGTGACAAAGTTCGCCTCTGCCGGAGGGACCTCGACCTCGAGACCGCGAAGATGGGTGAATCGTGAAATTTAGATGTATAGCAGTTACTTCATCCAACAGGATCCCGAATGGGCCGCACGCCGACCCGTGTCCCGGCTGAACGAACTCCATGACCGGGTCACCCGCTATCCGTTGGAGACCGTTGGGTGAACCTGCGAGGGGAGGACCCAAGTGGTTCTGACCGGGGTGACACCCTTGCCAGATAGAACCTCTACCTGCGGCTGCTAAGCGCCAGAGTCAAGGTGAGAGGCGTGACGGAGGGGAGCCGTTCGGTTCGTCCCCTGCTGGGCGCACCCCTGCGCCCCCGCGGTCTCCCGCACCCCCTGTTTCCCTGCGATTAAATGATCGTGCTGACGGTAGGAATGACGTTGCTTGGGGGAGGGCCACCGGCGGCGGAGGGATGGTCTTCGGCAGTGCGCGTGAGACTGCGAGAGCGATTGCGGTACTGGTTCGACGGGACGATGGCTCGGGGGACGCGGGCCCTGATCGGCTGGCTGGGCCTGGCCTGCGTCGTGTTGATTGTCCTGGTGACGTCTGTGGTGGTTGTGTTCACCGACGAGGACACCGAGAAGAACGGCGGCTGGCTGGGCGTGGCCTGGATGAGCCTGCTGCGTACGCTCGATCCCGGCACGATGGGCGGGGATACCGGAGGCCCGCTGTTTCTCGGCCTCATGCTCGCAGCGACCCTCGGCGGGATCTTCATCGTCAGTGCACTCATCAGTGTGCTGACCGCCGGTCTGGAGGCCCGGATCCACGAACTGCGACGGGGGAAGTCCCGGCTGATCGAGCGCCGGCACACCGTCGTGCTCGGCTGGTCGGAACAAGTCTTCACGGTGATCGCCGAGTTGGTCGAGGCCAACCAGAGTGAGCGGCGTTCGTGTGTCGTGATCCTCACCGAGCGCGACAAGGTCGAGATGGAGGACGAGATCCGCAGAAGGATCCCGGACACCGGACACACGCGGGTGATCTGACGCTGCGGCAGCCCACTTCAGCGGGCGGATCTGGAACTGGTGGGCCTGGACGCAGCCAAGTCCATCATGGTGCTGCCGCCCGGCGGGGACGACGGGGACACCGATGTCATCAAGACCCTGCTGCTCCTGAACAACCGGCTGTGGAAGGGCCCGCGCCCGAATATCGTTGCGGCCGTGCGCAGGTCGCCCAACCTGGCGGCGGCCCGCCTCGCCGCCGGCGAGGACGCCCTGGTGATCGACGTCGACGACATCGCTGTGCGCCTCATCGTGCAGTCGCACCGGCAGACGGGCCTGTCCACCGTCTTCAACGAAATGCTCAGCTTCGTCGGTAATGAGCTGTATCCCTACCCTGTGACCGGGCTGGCCGGCAGCGCGTACGGGGAGGCGCTCAACAGATTCGACCTCGGCATCCCGGTCGGCCTGCGCAGGAAGGACGGTGAGTCCCTGGTCAACCCGCCGATGAACACGGTCATCGCCCGCGATGACGAGATGCTCGTCCTGGCCGAGGACGACCTGCTCATCCGCCTGGCAGACGCCCGGCCCACGATCGTCGGCTCGGCGATCACCTCGGCACCCGGCCGGCCCCCGACACCCGACCGCACGCTCATGATCGGCTGGAACTCCCGCTCGGCAAAGATCATCACGTTGCTGGACTGCCTGGTCGAGCCCGAATCGCTGATCGACATCGCGGCCATTCAACGCCCCGAGAACGACCTCCAGGAGCACTTGGAGAACCTCACCGTGGGCTACAAGCCCTGTCAACCCACCCTCCGGCCATCGCTGGAGTCCCTGGGACTGGACGGCTACCGCAACATCATCGTCCTGACCGATGACGACATCGACCCCGAATCAGCCGATTCCCACACCTTGGTGACGCTGCTTCACCTCCGCGACATCGCCCTCCGGTACGGCAGTCCGTACTCGATCGTCACCGAGTGTGTGCGGAAGTCCACCCCGTACACCTGCATCACCAGGTAGCCGTCCCCGACGGGCTCCCGGTCCACCTCGAATCGCTTCTCGGACGTCTCCTGCCCGGCATAGTGAGACGACCCAGGGTTGAAATTACTGGGGGGTCTGATCGTCCATGACCGCCGCCCGTCCTTCCGCTCGATCTGCTGGACCCGCAAGTCCCCGACCACCACGTGCCGTGCCACTCGTCCTCCGTACCGACTCCAGAACATGACAGACGTCCCGGACACGGTCGGTAAACAAGCCTGGGACGTGCTGGTCACAGTCCCAGACGGACATCACGGGCAGGACTACCTGCGGTCGGTAAACTCCACGATCACGGGCGCGCCGTTCTCGTCCAGCCCGAGCGAGTCGATACGCCCGCCGTCAACGCAGTCGATCACGTACTCACTCGCGAGGAACGTGACGCCCAGCATCGTCTCCATGTGCGCCTCGACGAGATCCTGCACATCCGCCTCGACCGCAGCAAGATGCGGCGTGACCTCAGTCACGCCGCTACTCGTCGTGTGGAACAGCTTCAGGCCCGACACCTTCCCCTCCTCGACTAGGAGATCGACAACGTCGGGCGGGTGCAGATTTGTTTCCGCAGGAGGCCACGAAGCCGTGAAGAAAGCGTGTAGGCGGAGCCTCGAACCACCCACCCGCGCACCGGGCAGATCACTGTCCGAAATCCAGCACGGGCGCCCCCATCCCATCCCAGCACGACCCCAGCACGGTAGGGATGAGCAGGGGTGATGACAGGTGACGAGGGGTCAGCTATCCCAGCACCATCCCAGCACGGGAAAAAACCAAGGGCCCGACCCCGGAGAGTCGGACCCTATCTGACCTGCATGTTTGCCAGATCATCGACGTGGTGATATGTCACCCGCTACACGTTGAAGCGGAACTCAATCACGAGGCTTTGACCTGCGGAAATGCGGTGTCATCCCAGCACCATCCCAACACGGGCGCCGCGACAAAGTACAAGAAGACCCAAGGCCACCAACGCTACCCGCCAAACGGCCGCACGTGTATGAAGTCGGTGCAACTCCCGCGCAGGCCGTATCAGGCTCGCGGGCCGGCGACAGCGTGTCGTTTCCTGTCCAGAGGCCAACGTCCCGATCCGCCCTGACGGGCGCTCACCCCGAGCCCCTGGTCGCCCTCGCGAACGCCGATGCGTACTTGCGTGCGCCCACACCCGCGTTCGTACGGTTCCGAACCATGTCAGCATCCACGGAAGAAGTCCTCGTCCGGCTGCGCCGGAAGCTCCCCGTTCGCATCAATTCGACCAGCACTTTGGTGACCGACACGGACAAGGCTGCAGCCGCCATCGACCGGCAGCGCGCACGCAAGAAGAATGGGCAGGACGGACAGGAGCAGGGTGCACGCAAGCCCGGTCTACGGCCGTTACGAGGCGCCGACCGCGAGGATCTCGTCCTCACGCCCTGGGAGTTACTCGGTGTCTTCGCCCGCGCCACCACGCTGGCTCGCCAGGGACGCGGCAGAGGGCTGGCCGAACACTGGCAGGGCCTGAAGTACTGCCAGGCACTGGCCGCCGGCGCCGCAGGACATCTGACCCTCACCGAGGAGGGGCAGAGTCCGGAACTCTCCTACCGGGCCATGCAAGCACGGGAGTTGGGGCGCACCTTCGGCCTCGCGGTCGCGGAGCGCGCCGTTCGGAACCGCTTCCCGGATCACCTGGTCTCCACCCTCGACGCAGAGGCCGTACTGCTGGCGGGCTTCGCGCGCTCCGGCCCGCGGCCGACCCTCGGCGCCCGGCCACGGCCCGACTTCTTCATCGAAGCGTGGCAGCCGGGTGAGCCGTCCCGTGCCTTCGCCGTCACGGTCAACGGAAACCACCAAGTGGCCACCAAACGGACCGGCAAGGCCGACCGCTCGGCTTTCAAGCAACTGGCCCGGGGCAGCGAGCGCGCGGAACACTTCCACCTCGCCGAGTGGGACACCACACCCTGCCTGCTGATGTCCACCGAACTGCTTGCGACGAACGGCATCACGGTCAACGCCCTGCAAGCGCCCGGGGAAGGGCTGATACCGGCGAGGCCGGACGCGGGGAGGGGAAGCGCGGATGCCGTACTGGGGGAAGCGAACCCTCCATATGCCGGCGCCGTACGCATACCCGCCGCCGACGGCCGCAGAGAGCGCGTCCAGGACGGGTTCCTGATCCCCCGCAAGGAGGTGGGCTGGTTCGGGCGGCTGTTGGCACGCACCGGAGCCGCGGGACAACTGGCGTTCGCCGGGGCGGGCACGGAGGTCGCCCAGTACCTGACCGACAGCCAGGGCCACAAGCACTACAAGCAGCAGACGTTCGCGGGCTCGGCCAGCGTCCGGGACGCGCGGCACGAGATCGGCTCTGCGTGGTTCGTCGGCACCGATCAGGTGTTCCGTCTCAACCACGTCCGCGTGGAGGCGTTCTCGGGTATGCCCGAGGAGCTGTACGAGCTCCTCGTCAAAGGGAAGGTCGAGGCGTACCGGCACCGGGCCTACGACCTGCGCGACACTCTTCCGACCGGTACGACAGCCTCGAAGTGGGGCCCCGTCTCCTTCGGCGCCGACGGCACCGTCATGGCGCTGCGCATTCTCCCGAAGAAGTACGACACGAGCAGTTCCTGAATGAGAAGGGCTCCTGCAAGGAAGTTCCTTGCAGGAGCCCTTCGTTGTGCAGCCTGCCGGTGAAGGTTGAGAAGACGATCACGAGGCAGGACATCTGTGCGGACGCGGCTACGGCGTCACGGCGCGAGCAGCAGGCTGTCGCCGCGCTCCTTGGCGGCGGCGTAACGCTTGGCCACGTCCTGCCAGTTGACGACGGCCCACATAGCGTCGATGAAGTCCACCTTCTGGTTCTTGTACTGCAGGTAGAAGGCGTGCTCCCAGGCGTCGAAGACCAGGATCGGGGTGGAGCCCTGGCCGACGTTGCCCTGGTGGTCGTAGACCTGCTCGACGATCAGGCGGCCGCTGAGGGGCTCGTAGGCGAGGACGCCCCAGCCCGAACCCTGCGTGGTCGCCGCGGCCTTGGTCAGCTGCCCCTTGAAGCCGGCGAACGAGCCGAAGGACTCGGCGATCGCGTCCGCGAGGTCGCCCACGCCGTCGGCCTCCAGCGGCTCGCCGCCGCCGTCGCCGGTCATGTTGTGCCAGTAGATCGAGTGCAGGATGTGCCCGGAGAGGTGGAAGGCCAGGTTCTTCTCCAGGCCGTTGATCGAGCCCCACGTCTCCTTGTCCCGCGCTTCCGCGAGTTGCTCCAGGGTGTCGTTCGCGCCCTTCACGTACGCCGCGTGGTGCTTGTCGTGGTGGAGCTCGATGATCTGGGGGTTGATGACCGGCTCGAGCGCCGCGTAGTCGTACGGAAGCTCCGGGAGCGTGTAAACCGCCATGTCCAACGTCCTCCGACGTTATTGCCAATGATATGCATCTGCACGCTAGCAGCAGGAACGATACCTTGCCGATCAGGCGTTGGTCCTAGGACCTCTCGCGTGTCAAGGAAGGACAGTGGTGTGAGCAGGGCCTCTCAGTCAGCACACTCCGCCGCGGCGGCCGGGCCGGATCCCGGTGCACTGCTGAGGCGGCACGGCCTGCGCCGCACCCCGAGCCGGCTGCGGATACTGGGCCTGTTCACCGCGTCGGGGCGCCATCTCTCCCCCGCGGAAGCATGCGCGCAACTGGCCCGGTCCGGGGAGCCTGTCCACTACACGACGGTCTACCGCACACTGGAAGCGCTGACCCTGGCCGGCCTGGCGCACGCGGTGCACGGACCCGGCGCGGTGCGCTACGGCATCACCGTAGAGCCGCACCACCACACCGTGTGCCAGCAGTGCGGCGATGTCTCGGCCGTCGCGAGCGAGCATCTGACTCAGGCGGTGGGAACCATCGAGGCACTGACCGGACTGCGGCCCGATTCCTCGGGATCCCTGCTGGTCTACGGCCGTTGCGCCCGCTGCAGCGGCCAGGACTGAAGGCCGGATGGGTGCGAGGCGGCGTCATGGAACGGACGCTGTCAGGCGGGACGACGCCCCGCACCCGCTGCGTGTCGGCAGTTCCGTTGGGACTCGACCGGCCGGCACTTATTGCAACATAGAGGTTATTGCGAACGGATCGCAATAAGAACTCCGGGGTATCACTCCTCGCCTTCGAGATCCCCCTCCGTCTCCAGGTACACCTGCCGCAGTTCCTCCAGGACCGCCGGATCCGGCTTCTCCCACATGCCGCGCGACTCCGCCTCCAGCAGCCGCTCGGCGATGCCGTGCAGGGCCCAGGGGTTGGCCTGCTGGAGGAACTCGCGGTTGGTCGGGTCGAGGACGTAGGTCTCGGTGAGCTTGTCGTACATCCAGTCGGCGATCACGCCCGTCGTGGCGTCGTAGCCGAACAAGTAGTCCACGGTGGCGGCGAGTTCGAAGGCGCCCTTGTAGCCGTGGCGGCGCATCGCCTCGATCCACTTGGGGTTGACGACGCGAGCGCGGAAGACCCGGGACGTCTCCTCGACGAGAGTGCGGGTGCGCACCGTCTCGGGGCGGGTGGAGTCGCCGATGTACGCCTCGGGGGCCGTGCCGCGCAGGGCGCGGACGGTGGCCACCATGCCGCCGTGGTACTGGAAGTAGTCGTCGGAGTCGGCGATGTCGTGCTCGCGGGTGTCCGTGTTCTTCGCGGCCACCTCGATGCGCTTGTACGCCGTCTCCATTTCGTCGCGGGCCGGGCGGCCGTCGAGGTCACGGCCGTAGGCGTAGCCGCCCCAGACCGTGTAGACCTCGGCGAGGTCGGCGTCGGTGCGCCAGTCGCGGGAGTCGATGAGCTGGAGCAGGCCGGCGCCGTAGGTGCCGGGACGGGAGCCGAAGATGCGGGTGGTGGCACGGCGTTCGTCGCCGTGGTCCGCCAGGTCGGCCTGGGTGTGGGCGCGCACGAAGTTGGCGTCGGCCGGTTCGTCGAGGGACGCGGCCAGGCGTACGGCGTCGTCCAGCAGGCCGATGGTGTGCGGGAAGGCGTCGCGGAAGAAGCCCGAGATGCGCAGGGTGACGTCGATGCGGGGGCGGCCCAACTCCTCGTAGGGGATGGGCTCCAGGCCGGTCACTCGGCGGGAGGCGTCGTCCCAGACCGGGCGGATGCCGAGCAGGGCGAGGGCCTCGGCCACGTCGTCGCCCGCTGTGCGCATCGCGCTCGTGCCCCAGAGGGAGAGTCCGACCGACGTGGGCCAGCCGCCGTTGTCGGCGCGGTAGCGCTCCAGCAAGGACTCCGCGAGGGCCTGGCCGGTCTCCCAGGCCAGGCGGGACGGGACCGCCTTGGGGTCGACGGAGTAGAAGTTGCGGCCGGTCGGCAGGACGTTGACCAGGCCGCGGAGAGGGGAGCCGGAGGGGCCGGCCGGGACGAAGCCGCCGCCCAGGGCGTGGACCGTGTGGTCGAGTTCCGCAGTGGTCGCGGCGAGGCGCGGGACGACCTCGCGGGCCGCGAACTCCAGGATGGCGGCGACCTGTTCGCCCCGGTCGGTAGGGACGGCGGCCGGGTCCCAGCGCGCGTCCTCCATCGCCTGGACCAGGGCGCGGGCCTGTTCCTCGGTCGCGTCGGCCGCCGCGCGGCCCGGCGCCGACTCGTCGAGGCCGAGGGCCTCGCGCAGGCCGGGCAGGGCCGTGGCGCCGCCCCAGATCTGGCGGGCCCGGAGGATGGCGAGGACCAGGTTGACCCGGTCGGCGTCGGCGGGCGGGTTGCCGAGGATGTGGAGGCCGTCGCGGATCTGGGCGTCCTTGACCTCGCAGAGCCAGCCGTCGACGTGGAGGAGGAAGTCGTCGAAGCCGTCGTCCTCCGGGCGGTCGTCGAGGCCGAGGTCGTGGTCGAGCTTGGCGGCCTGGATGAGGGTCCAGATCTGGGCGCGGATCGCGGGGAGCTTCGCCGGGTCCATGGATGCGATCTGGGCGTACTCGTCGAGGAGTTGCTCCAGGCGCGCGATGTCGCCGTAGGAGTCGGCGCGGGCCATCGGCGGGACCAGGTGGTCGACGAGGGTGGCGTGGACTCGGCGCTTGGCCTGGGTGCCTTCGCCGGGGTCGTTGACCAGGAAGGGGTAGACGAGCGGGAGGTCGCCGAGGGCTGCGTCGGGGCCGCAGGCGGCGGACAGGCCCGCGTTCTTGCCGGGCAGCCACTCCAGGTTGCCGTGCTTGCCGAGGTGGATCATCGCGTCGGCGCCGAAGCCGCCGTCTTCGTGGGCGGCCGAGATCCAGCGGTAGGCCGCCAAGTAGTGGTGCGAGGGCGGTAGATCGGGGTCGTGGTAGATGGCGATGGGGTTCTCGCCGAAGCCGCGCGGGGGCTGGATGAGGATCAGCAGGTTGCCGAAGCGGAGGGCCGCGAGGACGATGTCGCCGTCCTTGTTGCGGCTGCGGTCGACGAACATCTCGCCGGGTGCCGGGCCCCAGTGCTCCTCGACGGCGGTACGGAGTTCCTTGGGCAGGGTGGCGTACCAGCGGCGGTAGTCCGCCGCCGGGATACGGACCGGGTTGCGGGCCAGCTGCTCCTCGGTGAGCCAGTCCTGGTCGTGGCCGCCCGCCTCGATGAGCGCGCGGATCAGCTCGTCGCCGTCGCCGGAGGCAAGGCCCGGGATGTCCTCGGCGGGCCCGAAGTCGTAGCCCTCGTCGAGGAGTCGGCGCAGGAGTGCGACCGCGCTCGCGGGCGTGTCGAGGCCGACCGCGTTGCCGATGCGGGAGTGCTTGGTGGGGTAGGCGGACAGGACGAGGGCCAGGCGCTTGTCGGAGGCCGGGATATGCCCAAGTCGCGCGTGGTGTAAGGCGATTCCGGCGACGCGGGCCGCGCGCTCCGGGTCGGCGACGTAGGCCGGAAGGCCGTCCTCGTCGATCTCTTTGAAGGAGAACGGCACGGTGATCAGGCGGCCGTCGAACTCGGGGACGGCGATCTGGCTGGCGGCGTCCAGCGGGGAGACGCCCTCGTCGCTCTCCTCCCAGGCGGTCCGCGAACCGGTCAGGCACAGGGCCTGGAGGATCGGCACGTCGAGGCGGGTGAGGGCGCCCGCGTCCCAGGACTCGTCGTCGCCGCCGGCGGATGCCTCGGCGGGCCGGGTGCCGCCCGCCGCGAGGACGGTGGTCACGATGGCGTCGGCGGAGCGCAGTTCGTCGATCAGCTCCGGCTCGGGGGCGCGGAGGGACGCCACGTACAGGGGCAGGGCACGGGCGCCCGCCTCCTCGATCGCGTCGCACAGGGAGCCGACGAAGGCGGTGTTCCCGCTCATGTGGTGGGCGCGGTAGTAGAGCACGGCGACCGTCGGGCCGGTGGTGTGCCTCGGCTGCCGGTCCAGTGGGCCCCAGGTGGGAGCGGGCGCGGGCGGGTCGAAGCCGTGGCCGGTGAGGAGGACCGTGTCGGAGAGGAAGCGCGCGAGCTGGTCGAGGTTGGCGGGGCCGCCGTGCGCAAGGTAGGCGTGGGCCTCGGCGGCGATGCCGATCGGGACCGTGGAGGCGGCCATCAGCTGGGCGTCGGGGGCCTGTTCGCCGGTGAGGACGACGACCGGGAGGCCGCTCGCGGTCAGGTGGTCGAGGCCGTCCTGCCAGGCACGGACACCGCCCAGGAGGCGTACGACGACCAGGTCGACGCCGTCGAGCAGGGCCGGGAGGTCGTCGAGCGGCAGCCGGGACGGGTTGGCGAAGCGGTAGGTCACCGGGCCGTTCGCGGAGCGGGCGCTGAGCAGGTCGGTGTCGGACGTCGACAGGAGCAGGAGCATGCGGCGTCGGCCTTCCTCGGGGTGTCCGCGCCCCGGGCGGTGTCGGACGGCGGGAGTTCCTGACTCGCCCGACCCCTGCGGGGTGGGCTCACAGTGGCGGGACCGCGCCGGATTCGCACCGGGCTTCCTCCCCTGTCGCCGTCGTGGCGATGGCGGACCGGATGATCCACCGAGGAGCATAGTAAGGGTCTCAGAGGGAGTGCGGGGCATACGTTCCGTGTGATGGTCGGTATGCTCGCCGCCATGCCCACCGCCCCCGCCGGATCTCCGCGCCCTGACGCGCCGCGTCGACGGCAGCGCGACGACGCCTGCCCCGGAGCGTTGCGTCTGCACACTGCGGATGATGGTGCGCTTGCCCGGGTGCGGATTCCGGGCGGTGTGCTCACGACCCGGCAGGCACTGGCCCTGGGGGACGCGGCCCGACGGCTCGGTGACGGAGACGTCCACCTCACCTCCCGCGGCAACGTACAGCTGCGAGGGCTGGACGCGAGTAGTGGTCTGGAGCTGGCCGAGCTGCTCGACGCGGCGGGACTGCTCCCTTCCCGGCGTCACGAGCGCGTCCGCAACATCGTCGCCTCGCCGCTGTCCGGCCTCGATGGACACGGGCACCTGGACGTGCGGCCATGGCTGCGCGCCCTGGACGAGATGCTGTGCGGTAGCGAAGAAGCGACCGCCCTGTCGGGCAGGTTCCTGTTCGCCCTCGACGACGGGCGGGGGGACGTGGCCGCGCTGGGCGCCGACATCACACTGCGGGCCGCGGCAGCCGATCGTTCATGGGTGTCGATCGGCCCGGAAACGCTCACTGTCACCGCCGACGACGCGCCAGGCGCCGCGTTGCTGGCCGCCGAGGCGTTCGTCACGGCGAGCGGAGGCGGTGCCTGGCGGATGCCAGAACTGCCCGGGGGCGCTGAGGGGTTGGCGCGAGAGGTCGTACGGCAGCTGCCGACAGCCACACGATCTGCGGAGGCTCCTCCCCGCATCTGTACTTCAGGTCCCACGCCCGGCGTCGTCACCGGCCCCGGCGGCAGGGAGTCCCTCTCCGTCCTGGCGCCGCTGGGCAGGCTCACCGGCGAGCAGTCGGAGATCCTCGCCCGGCTCGGCGACGAGCTGCGGCTCACTCCGTGGCGAGGTGTCGTCCTGCCGGGCGTATCCGCCGGGGAGTTGCCTGAACTGGAGGCCATGGGCCTGGTCACCGGACCGACCTCACCCTGGCTCGGCGTGGGTGCCTGCGTCGGCCGGCCCGGCTGTGCCAAGTCGCTGGCGGATGTCCGTACGGACGCGGCGGCGGCCCTCGAAGGCTCCGGTGCGAACAAGCTGCCCGTGTACTGGTCCGGCTGCGACCGCCGTTGCGGTCGACCGCGTGGCGATCACGTGGACGTGGTCGCGCGCACGGACGGCTATCAGGTCGCTGTCGTGCGCGACGGACGATCGCTCGCCACCACCAGGGCGCACCACCCCTCAGAACTCGCCGCCACCGTGGCGGCGGCACGCACGCACAACCAGTAGGAGCACGGTGTTCGAGTACGAGAAGGACGGCGCGGCCATCTACCGCCAGTCCTTTGCCACCATCCGCGCCGAGGCGGACCTCGCGGGGCTGCCCGCTGACGTCAGCCAGGTCGCGGTCCGGATGATCCACGCCTGCGGGATGGTCGACCTCGTTCGCGACCTCTCCTACACCCCGGACGTGGTGGCCCGGGCCCGCGAGGCCCTGCGCGCCGGTGCGCCCATCTTCACCGACGTGCAGATGGTGGCCAGCGGCGTGACCCGCAAGCGCCTGCCGGCGGGCAACGACGTGCTCTGCACGCTCTCCGACCCGGCCGTGCCGGCACTCGCCGCGAAGCTGGGCACCACCCGCAGCGCCGCCGCCATGGAGCTGTGGCGGGACCGGTTGGAGGGCTCGGTGGTCGCCGTCGGCAACGCGCCTACCGCCCTCTTCCGCCTCCTGGAGATGATCGAGGAGGGCGCGCCCCGGCCCGCCGCCGTCATCGGCGTCCCGGTCGGCTTCGTCGGCGCCGCCGAGTCCAAGGACGCCCTGGCCGCACACCCGTCGGGCCTGGAGCACATCGTCGTACGCGGCCGTCGCGGGGGCAGTGCCATGGCCGCGGCCGCGCTCAACGCGATCGCGAGTGAGGAAGAGTGAGCGGGAACCAGACCACCACGGGGCGGCTGTACGGCGTCGGGCTCGGCCCCGGCGATCCGTCACTGATGACCGTACGGGCGGTCGAGGTGATCGGCGAGGCGGATGTGGTCGCGTTTCACAGCGCCCGTCACGGCCGCTCCATCGCCCGCTCGATCGCGGCGAAGCACATCCGCGCCGATCACATCGAGGAGCCGCTGGTCTACCCGGTGACGACCGGGACCACGGACCACCCCGGCGGCTACCAGGGCGCCATGGAGGAGTTCTACGCCGAGGCGGCGGCCCGGCTCGCCGCGCACCTCGACGCGGGCCGCACGGTCGCGGTCCTCGCGGAGGGCGATCCGCTCTTCTACGGCTCCTACATGCACATGCACAAGCGGCTCGCCGACCGCTACGACACCGAGGTCATCCCCGGTGTCACCTCCGTGTCCGCCGCGGCGGCCCGCCTCGGCACCCCGCTCGCCGAGGGCGAGGAGGTGCTCACCATCCTGCCTGGCACGCTTCCCGAGGAGGAGCTGACCGCACGGCTCGCCTCGACGGACGTGGCCGTGGTGATGAAGCTCGGGCGGACCTTCGCCAAGGTGCGCCGTGCACTGGAGAGTTCGCGTCGGCTGGGCGAGGCCCGGTACGTGGAGCGGGCCACGATGGCGGGTGAGCGTACCGCCCACCTGGCCGATGTGGAAGCGGAGTCGGTGCCGTACTTCTCGGTGGCCGTGCTGCCGAGCCGGGTCGACGCTGAGCGGTCCGCAGCCAGGGAACGGGGTGAGGTCGTCGTGGTCGGGACCGGGCCCGCCGGTCCGCTGTGGCTGACGCCCGAGACACGGGGTTCGCTGGCCGCCGCGGACGACCTGGTCGGCTACGCCACCTACTTGGACCGGGTGCCCGTACGGCCCGGCCAGGTCCGGCACGGCTCGGACAACCGGGTGGAGTCGGAACGCGCCGAGTTCGCCCTCGACCTGGCCCGGCGCGGGCGGCAGGTCGCCGTCGTCTCCGGTGGGGATCCGGGCATCTTCGCGATGGCCACAGCCGTCCTGGAGGTCGCCGCCCAACCCGAGTACCTGGACGTCCCGGTGCGGGTACTGCCTGGCGTGACTGCCGCCAACGCCGCCGCGGCACGGGCGGGCGCGCCCCTGGGTCACGACTACGCCACCATCTCCCTCTCCGACCGGCTCAAGCCCTGGGAGGTCATCGCCGAGCGGCTGCGCGCGGCTGCCTCGGCGGATCTGGTGCTCGCTCTCTACAACCCCGGTTCCCGCAGCCGCACTTGGCAGGTGGGCAAGGCCCGTGAGCTGCTGCTGGAGCACCGGGCGCCGGACACCCGGGTCGTGGTCGCGCGGGACGTCGGAGGTTCCGGCGAGCGGGTCCGCATCGTGCGGCTGGCCGACCTGGATCCGGCCGAGGTCGACATGCGCACAGTGCTGCTGGTCGGCTCGTCGCAGACGCAGGTCGTAAGGCGTGGGGACGGCGAGGAGATCGTCTGGACGCCGCGTCGCTATCCGGAGGTATGAGCCTGGGCGGCGCCGCCTTCCGGGGCGGCGCCGCGACGGGCTGCAGCTACTCGGCGCCTTGTTCGGCGGGGGTCGCCTGAGCGAGGCCCGCCGTCCACTTCTCCTCGATCCGGCCGAACTTCCACACCAGCAGGGCGACCGCCCAAGTGGCGAAGAACAGGCCGACGATGACGTAGCCGATGATGTTGAGGTCGAGGCCGGAGACCCAGTCCCAGAACGGGCCGTGCAGATCGGCCTTCTCGGCGACCAGGCCCAGCAGTTCGACCGTGCCGATGATCAAGGCGACAGCGACGGACAGACCGGTGATCGTGAGGTTGTAGTAGACCTTGCGGACCGGCTTGGAGAACGCCCAGCCGTACGCGAAGTTCATGAACGAGCCGTCGATCGTGTCCAGCAGCGACATGCCGGCGGCGAAGAGGATCGGCAGGCACAGGATCGCGTACCAGGGCAGGCCCGAGGCCGCGCCCGAACCGGCCAGCACCAGCAGCGCGATCTCCGTGGCCGTGTCGAAGCCGAGGCCGAAAAGGACGCCCAGGGGGTACATCTGCCACGGCTTGGTGATCGACTTCATCAGGCGGCCGAGCAGGCGGTTCATGAAGCCGCGGTTGTTGAGCTGCTCCTCCAGGGCCGCCTCGTCGAAGTGACCTTCCCGCATCTGCCGGAAGACCTTCCAAATACCGACCATGATCAGCAGGTTGATGATCGCGATGACATAGAGGAAGGTCCCGGAGACGGTCGTACCGATCCATCCGGTGACGCTGTGGAGTTCGGAGTCGTCGTTCTCGACCGGTCCCGCCAGTTCCTTCACACCGAGGGAGAGCAGGAAGGCGAGCGCGAAGACGATGGAGGAGTGGCCGAGGGAGAACCAGAAGCCGACGGACAACGGGCGCTGGCCCTCGTTCATCAGCTTCCGGGTGGTGTTGTCGATCGCGGCGATGTGGTCGGCGTCGAAGGCGTGCCGCATGCCCAGCGTGTAGGCGGTGACGCCGATGCCGATACCGAAGGTCTTGGTGCCCAGGCTGTAGTGCTCGGGCGCGACGATCGCGACCAGCGTGAACCAGCCGATGACATGCAGGGCCAGGATGAAGGCGGCCATCCCGCCGACACTGGCCCACTCCTTGCGGGTCATCGACGTGCGTATGCGGTGCCACGAGAAACCGCGCCCGCCGGCTGGGGAGTCCGGGCGAGCGGAAGCGGAATCGGGAGCGGTGGTCATGGGGACGTGGGCCTTACTTCTCGGCGAGCGGCTGTTTTCAGCCGCGCCTTCCAGGTTTCTGCGACAAGGTTGCAACTACAAGCCACCCGCGGTAAAGCCCAGGCCAGGTTTCAGTCTGCGCGAGGGAAAACATGCAGGTCGAGACCCTCATCGACCCAGCGGGCCGCCTGCCCCGGGTCCGGCACGACCGGAACGCTCTCGGGAACCGGTGGCCTGCGGACCACGACGACCGGCAGCCCGGCCTCGCGGGCCGCGGTGAGCTTCGGCGCGGTGGCGGCGCCTCCGCTGTCCTTCGTCACGACGACGTCGATGCGGTGGCGGCGCAGCAGCTCGCGCTCTCCGTCGAGGGTGAAGGGGCCGCGGTCGAGCAGCACCTCCATCTGGAGCGGGTGCGGGGGTCCGGGTGCGTGGACGGATCGTACGAGGAACCAGAGATCGGCGAGGTCCGCGAAGGCGGCCAGGCCCATCCGTCCGGTGGTCAGGAAGACGCGCCGGCCGAGCGCGGGCAGCAGCCGCGCGGCCTCGTCGAGGGAGCCCGCGTCGTGCCAGCGGTCACCCTGGACGGGGGCCCAGCCGGGGCGGCGCAGCGCCAGCAGGGGAACATGGGCGGTGGCAGCCGCCTGCGCGGCGTTGAAACTGATCGTGCCGGCGAAGGGATGGGTGGCGTCGATGAGCGCAGCCACCCCGTGCTCGCGCAGCCACGCGGTCAGCCCTTCCACGCCGCCGAAGCCGCCGACGCGGACCTCGCCCGGCGGCAGCCGGGGACTGGCCACCCGCCCGGCGAGGGAGCTGGTCAGCCGCAGTCCGGGCGTGCCGTGCAGCAGCTCGGCGAGGCGGCGGGCCTCCGTGGTGCCACCGAGGATCAGTACGTGCATGGGAGTCCGGGTCCGTTCATGAACAGCATCGACGAGCGAGCGGGCGGCGAGGCGAAGGGCGGCCGCAGCGCCCAACTCAAGCACACCGGTCTACGGCCCGGCTGGACCACCGGTGCCTGTGCGACGGCGGCCACGACCGCGGCGTACACCGCGCTGCTGACCGGCGGTTTTCCCGACCCGGTGACGATCACACTGCCCAAGGGACAGACGCCGTCGTTCGCGCTGGCGGCCGAGAAGCTGGCCGACGGACAGGCCATGGCGGGTGTGGTCAAGGACGCGGGCGACGACCCGGACGTCACGCACGGCGCGCTGGTCCGGACCACGGTACGGCGGCTCCCGGCCGGAGCGGGCGTGGTCTTCAAGGCCGGTCCGGGGGTCGGGACGATCACCCGCCCCGGGCTGCCGCTGCCCGTCGGCGAACCCGCCGTCAACCCGGTCCCCCGCCGCATGATGCAGGACCACATCGCCGAGGTCGCCGCCCGCCACGGCGGCACCGGAGACGTCGAGATCACCGTCTCCGTCGACCACGGCGAGGAGATCGCCCGCTCCACCTGGAATCCGCGCCTGGGCATCCTCGGCGGACTGTCCATCCTCGGCACGACGGGCATCGTGGTGCCGTACTCGTGCTCGGCGTGGATCGACTCGATCCGGCGAGGCGTGGACGTGGCCCGGGCGGCCGGGCGTACGCATATCGCCGGGTGCACGGGGTCGACGTCGGAGAAGACGGTCGTCGCCGAGTACCAGCTGCCCGAGGACGCCCTGCTCGACATGGGCGACTTCGCGGGGGCGGTCTTGAAGTACGTCCGCCGCCACCCGGTGGACCGCCTGACCATCTGCGGCGGCTTCGCCAAGCTCTCCAAGCTCGCCGCCGGCCACCTCGACCTGCACTCCGGCCGCTCGCAGGTCGACAAGGGCTTCCTCGCCGAACTGGCGCGGCGAGGCGGCGCGGACGCGGCACTGGCCGCCGAGGTGGCCACCGCCAACACCGGGCTCGCCGCACTCCAGTTGTGCAGGGCAGCCGGGGTTCCGCTCGGCGATCTGGTGGCAGTGGCGGCCCGTGACGAGGCGCTGGCCGTGCTGCGCGGAGCGCCGGTCGCGGTCGACGTGATCTGCATCGACCGGGCGGGGACGGTGGTGGGGCGCAGCGCGACGGCGTAACTCCGAGTGCCGCTCAGCCGACGCTGAACCAGGTGAACCAGAGGTCCGGGCGTGCCCAGGTAACCTTCGGCGGCTTCGGACGTACCGTCCCCACCCGCTCGGCGCCCCCAGCGCGCCCGAACCCCACGGATGCCTCAGCAGACATGGCGTTCCCGCTCCGGCGAGTACAGGTGACTGTCCCCGAACTGCTCCGCCCCCAGCGTCCGCCCCACCATGATTACTGCCGTGCGCAGCACCCCGGCCTCCTTCACCTTGCCGGCGATCTCGTCGAGCGTGCCGCGGATGATCAGCTCGTCCGGGCGGGATGCGTAGGCGACGACGGCGGTCGGGCAGTCGGCGCCGTAGTGCGGGAGGAGTTCGTCGACCACGCGGTCCACGTACTTGGCGGCGAGGTGCAGCACGATCAGCGCGCCGCTGCGGCCGAGGGTTGCGAGGTCCTCGCCCTCGGGCATGGCGGTCGCGCGGTTGGCGACGCGGGTCAGGATCACCGTCTGACCGACGGTCGGCACGGTCAACTCCCGCTTCAGGGAAGCAGCCGCGGCGGCGAAGGCGGGCACCCCGGGGACGACCTCGTACGGCACTCCGGCCGCGTCCAGCCGCCGCATCTGCTCGGCGATCGCGCTGAACACGGACGGGTCGCCGGAGTGCAGCCGGGCGATGTCGTGGCCTTCCTCGTGCGCGCGGATCAACTCGGCGGTGATCTCGTCCAGGTTGAGCTGCGCGGTGTCCACCAGGCGCGCGTCGGCCGGGCATTCGGCGAGCAGTTCGCGCGGCACCAGGCTGCCCGCGTACAGACAGACCTGGCAGTCGGCGAGCGTACGGGCGCCACGCACCGTGATCAGGTCGGCGGCACCGGGACCGGCTCCGATGAAGTACACGGTCATCTGTCTGCTCCTGGAAGGGGGTTGAGGGTTTTCTGTACGGCCCACTGCGTTACCGGCATCGCCTGCCGCCACCCGGTGAAACCGCCCACGGGCACGGCGTGTGCCACCGCCAGCTTCACCAACTCGCCGCCGTGGCGCCGGTAGGCGTCGACGAGCAGCGCCTCGGACTCCAGCGTCACGGTGTTGGCGACCAGGCGACCGCCGACGGGGAGCGCATCCCAGCAGGCGTCGAGAAGGCCGGGCACGGTGAGCCCGCCGCCGACGAACACCGCGTCGGGCGGCGGGAGTTCGGCCAGGACGGCGGGTGCGGCACCGGTGACGACCCGCAGTCCTGGCACGCCGAGGCGGTCGGCGTTGCGGGTGATGCGCTCGGCCCGTACGGAGTCGCGCTCGACGGTGACCGCCCGGCACGACGGGTGCGTGCGCATCCACTCGATCGCGATCGAACCCGACCCGCCGCCGATGTCCCACAGCAGCTCGCCCGGTTCCGGCCCGAGCGCACCGAGCGTGGCGGCGCGGACGTGCCGCTTGGTGAGCTGTCCGTCGTGCTCGTACGCCCCGTCGGGGAGGCCCGGGACCGCGCCGAGCCGCAGGGCGTCCGGGGCACGGCGGCACTCGACGGCGACGATGTCGAGGGGGTCGCCGGGCGGGTGCGTCCCGGGCCAGTCGTCGGCGGTGGTCTCGTCGGTCGTGCGTTCCTTCGCGCCCCCGAGCTGCTCCAGGACCCGCATCCGGCTCGGCCCGAACCCCCGGTCCCGCAGCAGCGCGGCGACTTCACCGGGCGTGGTGGCGTCCGCGCTGAGCACGAGGAGCCGCCGGCCGTGGTGCAGGACGGCGGCGACGCGAGCAACAGGCCGGCCGACGAGCGTGACGACCTCGATGTCCTTCAGGCACCAGCCGAGTCGGGCGGCGGCATAGGAGACGGAGGAGGGGTGCGGTAGGACGTGCAGGGCGTCGGCTTCCTCGGCGAGGGCGCGTCCAATGCCGTAGTACATCGGGTCTCCGCTGGCCAGGATGGCGATCGTGCGCCCGGCGTGGGCCGCGAGCAGGCCGGGAACGGCAGGCCGGAGCGGCGACGGCCAGGCGATCCGCTCACCCATGCACTCCGAGGGCAGCAGGTCCAACTGGCGCAAGCCACCGATCAGGACCTCGGCGTCGCGCAACGCGGTGCGGGAGGTGCCCGGGAGCCCCTCCCAGCCGTCGGCTCCGATCCCGACGACGGTGACGGCGTGGGGCGGTCCTGGTCGTGCGGGGGTCACTGCTCGGTACCTCGGGATTCAGGGCGGCTGTCGGGGCAACGGGGGCGCACTCTACTGGGCGGTGGCCTGCACATTCACGCTCGGGTACACACCAGCCCCCTCCTTATTGCACACTACTTGCAATAGCTTAGATAGTGCAGGAACTGTCAGAGAGGGGTGGGCATGAGCTCTCCGATCGTGCTGGGCATCGAGTCGTCGTGCGACGAGACCGGTGCCGGGCTCGTCCAGGACGGACGGCTGCTCGGCCACGTCGTGGCGTCGAGCATGGACGAGCACGCCCGCTACGGCGGTGTCGTGCCGGAGATCGCCGCCCGTGCGCACGTGCACGCCCTGCGCCCGGTGATCCGGCAGGCACTGGACGAGGCCGGACTCACCCTTTCCGACATCGGCGCGGTCGCCGTCACCACCGGACCGGGCCTGTCCGGCGCGCTCCAGGTGGGCCTCGCCGGGGCGAAGGGAATCGCCTACGCCCTCGGCGTCCCGCTCTACGGCGTCCACCACCTCGCCGGCCACGTCGCCGCCGACACCCTGGAACACGGCCCCGTCCCCGACCCCTGCATGGTGCTGATCGTCTCCGGCGGCCACACCTCGCTCCTCCTCGTGCGCGACCTCGCCCGCGAGCCGATCCGCCACCTCGGCGACACCCTCGACGACGCCGCAGGCGAGTGCTTCGACAAGGTCGCGCGGGTCTTCGGGCTGCCGTATCCCGGCGGCCCGGCCATCGACCGGGCGGCGCGCGCGGGAAATTCGCGCGCTGTCCCCTTTCCCCGCCCGCTGCCGGGCTCGTACGACTTCTCCTTCTCGGGCCTGAAGACGGCCGCGGCCCGCTGGGCGGAAGGGCACGCGGGCCGTGAGCTGCCGGTCGCCGACGGGGCCGCTTCCCTCCAGGAGGCCGTCGCGGACGTACTGACCCGCAAGGCTGTGGCCGCCTGCCGCGAGCACGGCGTCGGCACGCTGGTCGTGGTCGGCGGGGTCGCCGCGAACTCCCGAGTGCGGTCGCTGGCCGAGGAGCGCTGCCGGGCAGCCGGGATCCAACTGCGCGTACCACCGCTCAAGTTGTGCACGGACAACGGCGCGATGATCGCCGCCGTCGGCGACCTGCTGGTCCGCGCCGGGGCGGAGCCCGCACCCCTGGACGTGTCGATCGACCCGTCGGCACCGCTGGAGTACGCGGCACTGCACCCCGTCGCGGCAGCACGGGCGGTGGCGGCCTGATGGACATCCAGATCCTCAAGGACGACAGCCTGCTCGCCCACACCTCCGCCCTGCACTCCGTGTACGTCGACGCGTTCTGCGCCCCGCCCTGGAACGAGGACGAGGAGAAGGCGGTCGAGTTCGTGGGACGGCTTCCGGTGAACACCCGGCGTCCCGGTTTCCTCGCCGCGGTCGCCTTCGAGGGCTCCGAGGTCGTTGGGTTCGCGACCGCGTGGACCACTCTCGCGCCCTTCCCCACGGACCGCTGCTATCCGCAGGCAACGGCGGGGCTGGGCGACGAACGGACCGTGGAGTGGCTGTGCGGGGCCCGCGAGATCGACGAACTGGCCGTTCGCCCCGACGTCCGGGGCACCGGCCTCGCCGGCGACCTGCTGGAAGCAGTCACGCAGGACGCCCCCGAGGGCCGTTCCTGGCTGCTCACCTCCGTCCAGTCGCCCCGGGCCATGTCCTTCTACCGGCGCCAGGGCTGGATCCAGGCAACGCACCCGTCCCCCGACGGCAAGGGCATCGCCGTCTTCCTCGACCCTCGCCACCCGGCCAGAGCCCTCGCTCCCGAACCGCTGTGAGTATCCGGCGCCCCGCCGGCGGATCCGCGTCCGATCGGGGGAATGCGGACCGGCGCCCTCTCCCCGCACCCGCCGTAAGGGGAGAAAAAGGATCATGACGGTTACCGCACAGATCGACAGCACCCGCCCGGTGACGACGCTCGTCAACGTCTTCACCGTCTCCCCCGACCGCCGGACCGAGCTCATCGGCCTACTCGCACGTGCCACCGAGGAGACCATGAAGCACCAACCAGGCTTCATCTGCGCCAACTTCCACGCCTTGCAGGACGGCGAGCGCGTCATCAACTACGCCCAGTGGGAATCCGAGGAGCACTACCGCGCGATGCTCACCAACCCCGAGGCCCGCGTCCACATGGACCAGGCGGCGACCATCGCGACCGACGTACAGCCGCGGCTGTTCCGGGTGCGCTCCACGCACGGCAAGGGCGCGCAGTGACCGATCCGCTCATAGGCGAGGGCGACCGGACGGACCGGCATGCCGACTTCGGTCGCCTGATCCGCGACGAGGCCGCGGACACCGTGATCTGCCATGTGTGCGGGCGGGCCTTCCGCTCACTGGGAGCACATGTGCGCGTGCACGACATGACCGCGGCGGAGTACCGGCAGGAGTTCGGACTACTGCGCAGCCGGGCCCTGAGCGCACGATCCTTCGCCCAGCAGCAGTCCCGCTCCCGCCGCGCCGCATACCGGGACTCGGAGGAGACCCGGGCACGGTTCGCGGCGGGCCGGGCGATGGCCCGTACCGGCGAGCTGAACCGCAGACGCTGGAACGGCGCCGGCGAGCGGGCGGAGACGGACGAGCTTCGGCGGCTGCGTCTGGAGAGCCTCAGTGCCGGCCGCCGTAGCCAAGCCCGGGACGCGGACGCCCGGTTGGCGGCCGCGTTGCGGGCCGGAGGCTTCGCGGACCTCGAACAGGCGCTGCGGACCGTGTATGTCGACCGCCAGAGCAGCGTCGAGGAAACGGCACGCATCCTCGACGTCGGCAAGGGCAGACTGCGGCGGCTGCTGGAGGAGCACGGCTTCGCGATCCGACCGTCCGGACAGAACTCCGACATCGGGCGGCACGCGCGTGTGCTGCTCAACAACCGGGCAGCAGCCGAGCGCGTGGGTGCCCAGGACATTACGGTGTGGCTGCGTGAGCGCGCTGCCGAGGGGGCCAGGCTGCGGGAACTGGCGGCGGACACCGGCCGCAGCATCACGTGGGTGGCGGCCCGGATCGGCCCGAGGTGAGCCTTCCGACCATGTGTGGGCCGCCCAGGCGACGGCCGTCATGGTCGCGAACACCACCACGTTGTTGGGGTAGTAGTGCCGGTCCGCGTCGAACTCCCCACCACAGGTGACCAGTCGCAGCCCGGCGTAGTCGAGGTTCTTGTACACCTCCAGGGTGGGGAACTCCTTCTTCGCGTACTCCTCGACGCGGTCCGCCGTGAAGGTGGGTGGGCCATGCCCGACGGCACACACTCGAGCGCCGTCGGGCATGGGGCGGACCACGCTCAGGACAGCAGATTGAGGACGTGGTTCGGAGCATTCGTCGGCGAATTCCGGGGCGGGCGCGGGAACTCGGGCGCTCGCTCGTACGACGTGTGTGAGGACAGCGGCCGAACTCCGGTCGCCTGCGGGGTGCCGCGGCGGGTCGTCGACCGGCCGCGGCCCGTCCCGCACGGATGCCGGTGCCCAGTGCGCCGCCTACTCACCGCGAGGTGCCGTTCGATGTCCATCGACTCCGAAGCGCCCGACCTTCCCCGACCGGAAGGGACGGCCGGCGAGAAACCCGAGTCCGAAGCCACCGCGACCGCGACAGCCGCACCCCCGACCACCGGGCAATCGGCCACTGCGCCGGTCCGGCGGCCGCAGGGCTTCGGCGCGATGCTGGCGCGGCTGCACTTCTACGCCGGCGTCTTCGTGGCGCCGTTCCTGGTCGTCGCGGCCGTGACCGGACTGCTCTACACGTTCACACCGCAGCTGGACTCGCTCGTCTACGGCAAGGAACTCACCGTCGCCCACGTTGGTGACACCGCTCTCCCGGTGTCCGCGCAGGTGAGCGCCGCACGTGCCGAGCATCCCACGGGCACACTGACCGCCGTACGCCCGGGCAGCGGTGATCACACCACCCAGGTGGACTTCTCCTTGCCCTCACTCGGCGACAACGCCCACACGGTGTACGTGGATCCGTACACCGGCAAGGTCAGAGGCCAGCTGACCACCTACTTCACCTCGACGCCTCTCACGACCTGGCTGGACGTCCTGCACCGCGACCTCCATCTGGGAACGGTCGGCAACCTGTACTCGGAGATCGCCGCGAGCTGGCTGTGGGTGCTGGTGCTCGGCGGACTGGTCCTGTGGTGGCGGCGTAGGCGCGGCACCCGGACCGCCCGGCGCCTGCTGTTGCCCGACCGGACCGCGAAGAAGGGCGGCGTGCTGCGCACCCGCAGCTGGCACGCCGCGACCGGCGTGTGGATCGCCCTCGGTCTGCTGTTCCTCTCCGCGACCGGCCTGACCTGGTCCACCTACGCCGGAGAGCACTTCAGCAAGGCCCTGCACTCGATGAGCTCCAGCACGCCCTACGTGGACACCTCCCTGCCCGGCGCGAACGCCTCGAAGGCCGACACCAAGAAGAGCGCCGACCCGGGCGACATCGACGGCGTGCTGAAGGCCGCCCGCGCCGACGGTCTGGACGGCCCCGTGTCGATCGGCGTACCGGCGGACGGCGCCACCGCGTGGACCGTGTCACAGACCCGCAACCTCTGGCCGGTCGGACGCGACAGCGTCGCGGTCGACGCCTCGACCGACAGCGTGGTCCACCGTGTGAATTTCGCCGACTGGCCCGTCCTGGCCAAACTGACCACGTGGGGCATCCAGGCCCACATGGGCCTCCTGTTCGGCCTCGCCAACCAGCTCGTGCTCGCCGCCCTGGCCATCGGCCTGATCTGCGTGATCTTCTGGGGCTACCGCATGTGGTGGCAGCGCCGCCCCACCCGCGCCGACCGCCGCGCCCGGTTCGGCACCCCGCCCGCCCGCGGCGCCTGGCGCGGGATGCCGTCCTCGACTCTCGCCGTGGGCATCGTGGTGGTCGCCGCGATCGGCTGGGCGATCCCGCTGTTCGGCATACCCCTAGCCGTGTTCCTGGCCGCCGACATCGTCATCGGCGCCATACGTCGTCGCCGTACGACCACGACGCCACCGGCCCCGTCCGCCACGGGTGGCTGACCGGCAACCCGGCGGGTCGGCCACTCCGAGGTGCCGGCCCGCCCACGACGGACTCGCCGGCGGGGCTGTGCGTCGGTTCGGCGGGCCGATGGTGGCAGGTCCGCCGGGTGGCGTACCCGGTGGCCTGCTCCGGCTCCGCGCCGGGCCGCCCTTCGGCGGACGCGATCGGCCACCGCCTGTGACAGGGCCTCCCGTCGTGGACGCCCGTCACACCAGCAGGACGAACATGACGGCCATCCCCAGTGCCATGGCGGCATGGCACCCCGAGGCCAGCACCCCGGCGGTGCTCACGTCGCCTCTCCTGTTGTCTCTCCCGTTGTCCTCGTTCGCCGCTTCCACGCCGCCCTCCGGCAGGCCCCGTCCCCGCGCCTGGTCGAGCGTGCGAGTCAGCCAGACAAGGCCGATCACTGCCAGCCCGGCGGCGAGCAGCGCCGCCGCCGTCCTGGGCCCGGTCCCGGTCAGGCTCATGGCGGCGAGCCCGGAGCCGCCGGACATGTCCATTCCCGGCATGTCACCGCCCGAACCGGCCCCGGCGTGGCCGGACATCGAGCCGGACACGTCCATCGCCGCCACCATCCAGGCCATCGCCCCCATCATCACGGCGTGCGGGAGAGCACGGCGCAGGGTCCTGCCCCGGGAATCCTCGCCGCGGCGCAGCGGAGCCGCCGTCACGAACCACAGCGCGCCCGCCCCGAACAGCACGATCTGGGGAACGGCCGGGAAGTCCATGCCCCACGGCCAGGCCATGGCGATCATGAACACGCCCATCGCCGCGTGCAGCGCGTGGTCCACCCGTGCGGCGATGTTCGTGCCAGGCAGGACCATGCACCAGATCCCGTGCACGCTGGACAGGGCGAACGCCAGAGTCAGAATCCAGCGCAGTCCGCTTGCGGCAATCACGAGGCCATCCCGGCTCCATGGCGCCAGCGACGCCGACGGTCGGATACACCGTCAGACCGTGGCATCTGCCCCGGCCGACGGCTGCAACAGAAGTCGTGGCGGCACCGGCGCGAGTTCCCGGCCCGCACTGTGAGCGCCATCACCTCCGCGCCGTGTCCGATGAGCGCATCGCCGGATGGATCCGTACGTATCCATGACCAGGAACCGCAACCCGGAGACAACGTGGCGCGACGGCAGCTGAACAGCGGGACGCTTACGGTTCGTTCGCTCCTGGTGGTGGTCGCCGTCCTTGCCGGCGCCGTTCTCCAGGGTGCGGCCCCCGCCTCGGCGCATGCGGTGCTGACCGGCAGTACTCCGGGCGAGAACAGCGTGCTGAAGAGCGCGCCGAAGCAGGTCACGGTGACCTTCGACGAATCGGTAGCACTTGTCGACGACTCCCTGCGGGTCCTCGATCCCGACAACCGCCCGGTGTCGGCGGGCAGTCCGCGGCATGCCGGCGGGCGGGGCAACACCGACAGCGTGCCGCTGGCGAGCGGGCTGAAGCAGGGCACGTACACCGTGTCCTGGCGGGTGGTGTCCGCGGACAGCCACGCCGTGTCCGGTGCCTTCACCTTCTCCGTCGGCAAGCCGTCGGCCACCCGGGCCACGGCCGCTCCCCCACCGGCCGTCGATCCCGCCGTCGGCGCGCTGTACGGCATCGGCCGCTACGTCGCCTACGCCGGCCTCGCGCTGCTGATCGGCCTCGCCGTGTTCGTCCTGGCGTGCTGGCCCTCGTCCACGGCCGTGCGGGTGGTACGGCGCTGGTTCGTGGTCGGCTGGTGGGCGCTGTCCCTGTCCACGGTCGGGCTGTTGCTGTTGCGCGGTCCCTACGACAGCGGCGGCGGGCCGGGCGGGATGCTCGACCCGGCGCTGCTGCGGGACGCGGCCACCGGCCGGCCCGGCATCGCGCTGCTGGCCCGGCTGTTCCTGCTCGCCGTGGTGGGCGTCGCGCTGCGCGGCCGGCCGCCGGAGTCGAGGCCGTCGCGGCAACTGGTGGCGGCCGGCGGGGTGTTCGCGCTCGCCCTGGCCGCGACCTGGGCGGCGGCCGAGCACGCCGCCGCCGGCATCCAGGTGCCCCTGGCCATGGTCTCCGCCGTACTGCATCTGCTCGCCATGGCGGTGTGGCTGGGCGGCCTGACGGCTCTGCTGCTCGCGCTGTTCCGGGCGCCGGACGACCAGCCCCTGCCGCCCGCCGCCGTCGCCCGCTTCTCCCGTATCGCGCTGGCCTCGGTGGCCGTGCTGGCCGCCACCGGCGTCTACCAGTCCTGGCGCGGGCTCGGCTCCTGGGACGCGTTCACCACGACCTACGGCAGGATCCTCGTCTTCAAGATCTGGGCCGTGCTGGTGATGCTGGCGGCGGCGGCGTACTCCCGGCGCTGGACGGGCCGGCTGCTGCAAGTGCCGGACGAGGAACGGGTATTGGTGGCGGCGGGCCACGGCGGGAATCCTCCCGCCGACCCCAGGGTGGACCGGGACGGCAAGGAGGACCGGAACGGCGAGGAGGGTCCCGCGCACGAGTCCCCCCGGCGCGGGCTGCGCCGCTCCGTGCTGGGCGAGGTCGCGGTCGGCGTGGTCGTCCTCCTCCTCACGACCGTGCTGACGGGCACGGAGACGGGCCGGGCCGCCGAGACCGCGTCGGCCACCTCGACGGCCGGACGGCCCGAGGTCTCCCTGACCCTGATCCCGTACGACACCGGCAGGAAGACGCTCTCCGGGCGCGGCAAGGTGCAGATCACCCTGCAGCCGGGCCGGGTCGGCCGGAACGTGGTGGAGGCACTCGTCTACGGCGCCGACGGCAGCCCCGTCGGCGTCCCCGAACTGCGGCTGACCTTCACCCTCGCCGACCAGCAGGTCGGCCCGCTGGACGCCCGGCTCAAGGACGAGCGCGGCTACTGGGGCAGCGACACCCTCGATCTCCCGATCGCGGGCACCTGGACGATGCGGGCCACGGTCCGCGTCTCCGAGATCGACCAGGTCACCGTGGAGAAGACGGTGACCGTCGACCCGTGAGCGTGAACACGGCCGCCCGGTCGTCCGTACGTTACGGCAACCAACATGAGCCCGGGGCAAGCCCGTTGACGTCAGGAAGTGGTCGGATGCCGCAGGGGTGCGGCCGTGGCCTCCCACGGCTGGCGCGGGCCGCGGTGTTCGCGGCCGTCTGTGTCGTCACCACCTCGCTGGGGCACGCGCTCATGTCCGGCGACACCCTGCCCTGGTGGGCGATCGCCTACGCCTTCGCCGGGACGGTCTCCGGCGCCTGGTGGCTGACCGACCGTGAGCGGGGTGCCGCCGCGGTCGTCGGCGCCACCGTCGTCGCCCAGGGGCTGCTGCATCTCTTCTTCGACCTCGCCCACCGACTGACCCATGCGCCGAACGAGGCGCTCTCCCCGAACGGCATGGTGATGCAGCATGCCGGTTCGACGGGGATGCCGTCCCATTCGATGCGGGAGCCCTCCGGATCACCTCTGCCGTCCGTCCTGACTCAGCACTCCATGGCCGGAATGGTTCTGGTCCATCTGCTCGCCGCCGTGGTGTGCGGGCTGTGGCTGTGGCGGGGCGAGGCGGCGACGCACAGGATCGGCGGGGCGCTGACGGCCGTGGTGTTCGCGCCGCTGCGCTGGGTCTGCCGGGTGCTGTTCCACGCCGTGACCGAGACCGGGACACCGTCCTGCGGACCGGCCTTCGGCGCCGGGGAGCATCACCGGCCCACACCCGTCTCCCTGAGATACGCGGTCGTACGCCGAGGACCGCCGTCGAGCCGTGTCGGCACTCAGCCGCCCGTCTCCCGATCCACTGCTCGCCGTACGGCATTGACTCCGGCCTGATTCCGGAAGCTGCCCCGGCCGGGGGACAGGCGGAGGGCCGGCGTGTCCGTATGCGCGCCGGTCCGAATCCCCCACCCTCGACCGGGAGTTCCTTCACCATGTACGACCACAAGCACGACTACATGTACGAGCACGTGCACGACCACACGTCCCGCCCACGTCGTCTCCGCACCCGTCTCGTCGTCTGCTGTACCCCCGTGGCCGCCGCGGCGGTACTGCTCTCCGGATGCGGCGGCGACTCCTCCGACAACACCTCGCAGAAGGCAGCCGCCGCCTCCGCGTCGCCGTCCAAGGGCATGAGCGGCGGCATGTCCGACATGAACATGAACTACGGCGACCCGAAGGCCACGCCTGCCTACAAGCTGTCCGGTGCGTCCGTGGTGAAGGGCGCGTTCAAGCTGCTGGACACACGCCCGCCGGGCATGGACGACGTCAAAGGCACCGCCTGGCTGGCCCAGGGCTCCAAGGGCACCAAAGGCACCACGGTGACGGTGTCCCTGACCGGCCTGAAGCCGGGCCACCACTACATGGCCCACCTCCACGCCCAGCACTGCTCCGCCGCCGACGGCGGACAGCACTTCCAGTTCACCAAGGGCGGTCCGGCCAAGCCTCCGAACGAGGTGTGGCTGACCTTCACCGCCGACAAGTCCGGCATGGGAATGACGACCGTGGACAACCCGAAGAAGACCGGCAAGGGCGCGGTCGCCCTCGTCGTCCACCCCATGGAAGCGATGGACAACCGCATAGCATGCGCGGACTTCGACTTCTGAGGGCGTCGGCCGCCCTGCTGGGGTGTCTGGGCGTGCTGCTGCTGTCCGGCGGCACGCCCGCCTACGCCCACACTGCGCTGAACACCGCGACACCGGCGCCCGGTTCCAAGGTCGGCACCGGCACCAGCGTCGTCGAGTTGACCTTCGCCCGGCTACGGCCGGGCACCACCCCGAAGGTCGGCATCGTCGGCCCGGACGGGACCGAGGTGTCCGTCGGCCGACCCGTGGTGGCCGACGCCTCCGTCACCTGCGCCGCCGTCGGCCCACTTCCCGCCGGCGTCATCACGCTCACCTACACGATCACGGCCGCCGACGGCGACACGCAGACCAACGCGTTCCAGTTCGAGGCCGCCGACGACGCGAAGGCCGTGAGCGCGCCCGCCGCCTGCAAGGGCCTGAAGCTGACAGCACCGGTCGTCGACACGGGCGACACGATCATGGGGCTCGGCCGCACCACGGCACTGGCCGTCCTGGCGGCAGCCGCCGCCGTGGTCGTGGGCGGGTCGGTCATGGCCGTACGGAGGAAGCGCGGGCCGCGGCCCGCCGTGACCGGGGAGGAGGCCACCTGGTGAGAGGAGGACGCGCCGCGACCGGGTCACGTTCACCCGGTCCGGCCTGAGCCGCGGGCGCCGGTGGCGTGATGACGGGGGTCAGTGCGAATCCACTTGCCCGCGGCGGAACTCCGAGATCCGTTCGTCCGACTGTTGGAGGGACGGGGCAGGACTGAACACCGGCCCCGCCCCGTCCGTAGACCACCCAAAGCCCTACCCATGTCCAGGAGTTGTGCCATGGCCCAGAAGCACTACAGCGTCACCGGAATGACCTGCGAACACTGCGCGGCGAGCATCAGGGAAGAGGTCTCCGTCCTTCCCCTCACCGCCGCGGCCCGTCACCAGCAGGCCGCCGAGCACGACGGCCGCCGTTCCGCCCCGCACACGAGAACGCGTCGAGAGTCTCCAGGCTCCACCGGTACGCGGGGATCCTTCGCCGGCCGGTCCAGCAGCCGGGGCGAACACGCCCTGGTTCCCCGCCAGTTGGAGATCGGTGTGCCCGAGGGTGTCGGGGCGGTTGGCCGTCCCGACACCCCCGTATAGAAGGGCTCAGACCGCCGCCAGCGCAGCCGGCGCCTCTGCCTCGTCCAGCAGGTCCAGCAGGGTTGACCGGGCCCTGGCCACGCGGGAGCGGACCGTGCCGACCGGGCAGTCGCTGACCTCGGCCGCCTCCGCATACGGGAGGCCGACCAGCTGGGTGAGGACGAACGCCTCCCGGCGCTCGTCGGGCAGCGCGGCCAGCAGGTCCAGCAGCGCGACGCCGTCGTCGAAGCCGGGCAGGTCCCGGGGCTGGGCAAGTTCGACGGCCAACTGCCAGTCCGGTACGTCGGACAGCCGCGGCCGGGCGGCGGCGTACCGGTAGCTGTCGATCACCGCGCGGCGGGCGATGGACAGCAGCCAGGCCCGCGCCGAGGAACGCCCCTCGAAGCGATGCAGGCTGCCGAGCGCACGCAGGAACGTGTCCTGCGCGAGGTCGTCGACAGCCTGCGGATCGCCGCACAGATGGGCGACGTAACGCTGCACATCGCGCTGCAGAGCGTTGACGAACTGCTCGACGGCGTCCGGGTCACCGCTTCGGGCGGCCAGCGCCCAGGCGGTTATCGACTCGTCGACAGACGCCGATCCTCCCTTTCCATCCGTCTTGTTGTGCGCATCAGACAGGGCAGAGGTGATCACGTGGTGTCCTTCTCGGGATCCGTGACCGGACCGGGACGCGCGAGGGCGCGGTCGGTCCGGTGAGTGGGGAGACGGCCCTACGGCCCGAAGCGCGACGGCGTGATGACGCAATGCCGCGAAGTTAAGGATTGCCCGCGAGCGTCAAGGTGTCCGGAAGGATCAGTTTGTAGGTGTTGGGGGCGGTGCGGGTCAGCAGGCCGCGG
>NZ_JBFBBE010000070.1:0-51060 GCF_040682555.1 Streptomyces sp. NPDC051172 | reverse complement strand
GCGTACCGCCTCGGCATGCCCGAGCTTCCGGTCGAGACGTTCATCGAGGCCTGTGACGTCCTCGTCCAGCAGGACAAGGCATGGGTGCCCGCGCATCCGCCCTCCCAGCAGCGCGGGTTGGTGATCTGCTCGGCCACCGCCGGATCCGTCACAGACTCGCCGGCGAGCAGCACCACGGGGATGCGCTCGACCGGATCGAGAACATGGACGCTCGCGGCGAGCACGCCGAGCGACTTCACGGCGGCGCTCACAGGACGGTCGCGGTGATGTGGCAGTCCGGCGAGTACAGGACCGGCATCGCCGCGGCGGCACCCTTGGTCCAAATCTGCACCGGATCATCCTCGACATCACGGGTGATGACGATGCCCGGGGCGTCCTCCCGCTCGATCTGCGGGTTCGTCCCGCGGGACAGAGCCAGGGACTCGGTGGTCGTGCCGTACTGGGTCTGGCCCCACTTCGCCCGGTCCGGCGGCAGCATGATCCACCGGTCCTCCGGCAGCACCCGCTTGGACACGTCGTCCTGCCACACCTGAGCCTTGTAGAACGTGACCGGCGGCAGACCGTAGTTGCCGCGCACCGAGTTGATCTGCTGCGGGTTCAGCGTCGCAGTTGGTGTCTGCCCGCCTGCCGGGGTGCCGTAGTAGGCCGCCCTGTAAGCGCCGTTCGACGCCAGGTGCGACCACGCCTTGCGGGACGTGAGCACCATCTCCGGTGCCGGTGCGCCGATGGAGTCGAGATAGTCGATCCACCGCAGCTCGTCCGCGATTGGGTCCGCCGCAGGGTCAGACCACGGCTTCGGTGCCGTCGGCATGTTGGCCTGCGGGACGCCGTAGTCGGCCTCGACCGTCAGGCCGTTCTCCCCGGTGAGGGTGAACTTGCCGTCCAACAGAACGTCGCCAGCAGCGAGTTCGAGCCGGGAGCGGATCGCTTCGACGTGCCGCTCCACGTCGTCGTACAGCAGCTCCACCAGGCGGTCCTCGTCCGCGCCACGCGAGGCGTCCAGGAGGAGCTGCTCCATCTCGCCGACGAGGAGCTTCTGGCCGAGCGCCGGCAGGGTGCCTTCGGTCTGCGTGGACTCGGCCTGACGCTTCGCGAACGGCACGCTCGTGTCGTACGCCCGGTACGAGGCGGCGTTCACGCGGCGCTTGCTCTGCCGGATGCGCCACTTCACGTCCTGCACCTTGGTCTCGGCGAACACCGTCTGGGTGAGCAGGAAGTCGCTCGGGTTCGGGATGGTGCGTGCGTAGACCGTGAGGTCGGCGACGGACACGTTCTTCAGGAGATCGGCGACGCTCACGCGCTCACCGCCCCGAGGAAGCGGATCAGCGCCCCAGCCGGGCTCGGAGCGATCTTGGCCGGGTCAAGCCCGCCCGGGATCTTCGCTGTGTTCACGGTGCCGTGCCAGAACAGTGCGGCCGGGACCTTGGTGACGCCGGGAGTGAACGGCGCCTCGGCGTACACGAGGCCGGCGAACACTTCGCGGCCGTCCTTCGCCGCGGGATCGTAAGCGGCGAAGAGCCCGGAGGCGGTGATGCGTCCGACGGGGACGCCTGAGCGGATGAAGCCGTGCGGCTGGGTGGCGGTCGGCTCGACGTAGTGGGTGTTCTTGGTGAGCTTCGTCAGGTCGAGGGTGATGGTTTCCGTGGAGTCGGTGCCGTGCCGGGACGCGAGCCAGTCCCGATTGGCGGTGACGGTCACGGAGGTGGTGTACGGCTGGATACTCAAGCCGCTATCTCCTGGTGATGCGGTGCGGTCGCGCACTCACCGGATGGTGGAGCCGTCCACGAGGAGGAAGCGGGGCGTGGTCCCCGAGCAGGGTGGTGCAGACCCTGCGAGTTAGTCGGAGGTGGAGATCAGGCCGCGTCGTCGGGCCATCTCCAGGCCTGCCGCACCCGGGGTACGGTCGACACCTCCGGGGCGGGGCGGCGGCACGGACGCCGGAGCACCGCCGGGAGCGGCTGGGCCCGAACCCGTAGAGACGAGGAACAGCTCAGGCCGGCGCTCCTTCAGCTCCTGGACGGCGTCCTCGAGCGCAGAATCGTCCGCATCGCCTGGGACGCGAAGGAGTGCCACGGCATCGTTGAGATCGCGGCCAGTCGCTCCCGCGCTCACGAGTACGGAGCGCCGGGAGGCTTCCCGCTCCTTCGCGGCCGCCGCGGTTTCACGGGCGATGGCAGCCTGCTCCCGTTCGGCGAGGGCCTGCTCACGGCGCTGTGCCTCGGTCAGCTGCTCCTGCTCAGCGTGGCGAGCGTGGGTGATGAACTCTTCGAGTGCTGACGTGCTCGAGAACCCGAGCTTGTCGACGAGAGTGCGGATCGCGGCACGGCCACCCTGGTCCTTTTCCCGCGCCATCAGGGTGTTGAGCTGCTTCTGGCTGAGGCTGAGGGTCGCCTCGTCATTCGAGGGGTCCTCAGAGGACGCACCCAGGATGGGGAAGATCGGGCGGCCGTCGCGGCGGAAGCCAACCGCGATGTTCGGGTCAGGCAGGGTGCGGGTCATCAAGAAGTGCTGCTCCCAGACGGCCCCGCGCCAAGTGCGAGTCTACTGAGGGGAACAGCAGACTCGAGGCTGCACGTGGGTGCGCACAGCAGGAACGGATTCCGACCCCTGTGTCTTTGGCTGACCAAGGACACAGGGGTCGAGATCTGCCGATCCCGCGCTGCTACAAGTCCCGCACAATGACCGACGACCCGAGTTGTTGGACGCGCTCTGTGAGCCTGTCGACGGCGTGAGCGTTGACAACCACTTGGATTTGGCCCTGAAGGAACGAGACGTCATTGCCGTCGACCAGTTGGTACAGCTCCCTGAACAGCTGACTCAGAGCGTCGGCGTTACCCGTGTTGTTCAGCATGCTCTGCGTGATGGAGAAACCAAGTTGCTTCTCCTGGGGCGGAGCAGGTGTATCTGCGTTGGAATCATCCTGGTCTGGTTCCGCTTCGCCGCTGGGGCCAGGGGCGAGTTCTGGCTGCTGCTCGCTGTCTGGCTCGTGGGGCGGTGCGTCATCGACAGCGGGGGGCAGAGGTTTTCCGAGCCTAAGTCGTTGACTCGAGAGGTTGATTTCCGCGACTCCGGTGACAGCAACTTCCTGGTCTTCGCTGTCGACGATGCGGAGGAGACCATGCCGGACAGCATCGAAGAGCGCCTGCCGCAGGTCGTCCTGCCCGCCATGAAGGAGCGGAAGCCTTGGGGTGTTCCAGAATGAGTCCCGAAGCTCATCGAGCGGACGCCCATAGTCACTCTCGCGAAGGTTGTGAATTAGAGCCCTCGCCGTGAACGTTCCTTGGTCGAAGGCTTTCCCTTTCTCAACGAGAGCTTTCCAAACGGTAGTACCAAGAAGCGCGGTTTCAGTCTTGGCGTCAAACGTCACTTCGTCGACTGAGCGGGTGGCCTCGTCGTCGGGTTGCGCCAGGAACAAGACGTGTTGGAAGGCCCGCTTGACGTGAGCTTCAAGGCTGCGTTTTGCATCATTGCGTTCGGCTGTCGCCTTGGACTTCATGTCCGGGTCGGTCTGCGTCTCCGGGTAGCTGAGGACTCTCTCCGCTGCCAGGTAATGAGTCGCGACTCGACGCGCTGCATGGCGCTGTTGCGTGTTGGCGATGACAAAGACTACGGATGACGCCCACCTCGTCGGGAGTTTGTCATCGCCAAGGCCGACCGCTGCCTGTACAGCGTCGCGGGTCGCGCGATCGGCACCGTTGCGTAGCGTGAACTGGGCAGGGTCGAGCACCACAAGACGTGAGACTCGCGCGTCATCAATTCCGGCGCCGGCGAGTACGTCTCGGGGCGACTGACCGTCTGTGGATGCCCGCACGAACTGCTTGCGATCGAACGGACCCGTGTCGGCAAGGTCTTCGGCGAAGTCGGCGATCGCTGCGTCGCGCTCGGCATCCGTGATCGTGTCCCGCATCGCACGCTGCAGCATGAGCAGGGTTTGCTCAGTCGACAGGAAGTAGCGGGTTGCCTGGCCCTTTTGGCCGGGAGTTACTTCGATACTGACCAGGCCTGTCTCGGGGTCGGTCAGTTCCTTGATGACCGTGTCAGCGTCCGCGAAAATGTAGGCAGGGTCACCAACTGCCGTTGCTGCCTTGACTTCAGCGTCAGTGGCGCCGCGGCGGCCCTGGCTGCGCCCGGAGACGATGGATGCCATGAAGATGGCGGTGGCCGCACGCTCAGCGGCGCGCGGGTTGGAGTGATGCCACAGGGCGCGGTCGTCGGAGCCACGCGCTATGTCCATCAGCCGGGCTGTACCGCTCGTGTCCTGAAGGCCGACGATGTCATTCTGTGCCAGGGAGCGGTAGTTGTTCTGGGATTTCGGGTCGCTGATAAGGCCGGACCCGATGATGGCTTCACGCACCTGATTACTTGAGAGCGGGAGGTCGCCCGGAGCGATAAGGTGCGGCGCCCACCCGCCGGACTTCCCACGCTGCTGGAGTTCGTAGACGGTGGCAGCGAACACCTTTATGGTCGAGCGCACCTTCTGAAATCCTGCACGATTCGCCCACTCATGCTCCGCCATGTGCATTAGCTGCGGGTGGAAGGGGTAGGTGCGCGTTACTTCATCGGCGAACTTGCTTGTCCACGGTTCTCGGATCGCGTCGAAGACCTTGGTCTTCCACTGTCCGTTCTCCATGGCTTCCTTGAAGTCGCGGATGGTGGCGTCAACTACTTCTTGTTTTGGAGGCTTGAGGAAGATTCGACGCCGCAGAATCGCTGCGAAGTCCTCATTCTCGTGCACGCCAAGGGGCTTCCCGTTGCGGTCGAGGAGCCGTTCGAGGTCGACGCGCCGGCGCGTGCCTTCGGCGCTCAGTGAGATCGAGTCCTTTTCGGAAGCGATCATGACGGCCAGCATCGCGGTGTGTGGTGTCTTCGTTACGGCGTCCAGAAGAGCCCGCATGAACGCTTGGTCCTGGGCGATCAGCGTCTCGTCACCGACTCCGTCGAGCCCGTTGCCGAAGTAGTTCATGATCTCGTCGACAATGATCAGGACTGGCCTGCCGAGCGACGTGATGGCTTCGGAGATTTTGGACAGATTGCTGAAATGTTCGCGATATGCGTCGTAGCGTGAATAGTCGCCTTCGAAGAGGCGCCACAGGAATCGCTCGTAGAGACTCTTCGCGGGGCCGTCGTGTTCTTGGACGGTCACACCAGGAGTCATGTTGTCGCAGGGAAGTACGACAACGTGCGGGTTGTCCAGGTCCTTGGGGAGTGCCCGGCCGAGGATGGTCTCAGCCTGCTTGAAGATGGCCTTGCCAATGTCAGTCTTGGCCAGACTGCTTGGAGCCGAGCCGAGGTGGTAGGCGCCGATACACGCATGGGACTTACCGCCACCCATGCCTTGGTCGAGCCTGAGGAGAGCGTAGGGGACCTTGGCGTAGTCGCTTCCGCCACCAAGCCGAATCGCGATCTGAGCCAAGAGATCGGTCAACGATCCTGTGGGGTGCGTGATCTCGCCGTAGTACGACGCGTCGGCGTACAGCGGACGCTGATCCCCTGTCCCGTAAACCGCGTGGTACAGAGACATCTGTACGTCAGCGATGGAGCCCGAGGCGTTCAGGATCTCAGGGCGGATCCGAAGCGCCTTCCACCACGGCGTCACACCGCTCTTGGTCACTCCAACTCCTTGCGTTCTGATCGATATTGGTCGGGTTGCCGCTTCACACGACGGTTACCACAGGGTGGGGTTGAGATCGCTCTTGGCGGTCTCACGTGCGGTGCGGATCTGCGCGCTCGCGATGTTCCGTGCAGCTACATCTACACCGCGGCGAGCACGTTGGAGACCGTTCCAGGCTGCAACGTCGGCATCTCCCTCCGGCAGCCGGTTCGCCAGGTAGCTGATAGCTGACCACAGGTATTGGTCATCGTTGTCCCGTGCGGCGTCGACGAGGACTTCTGCGACTGCATCAACCCCGTCTGGCCACGCCTTGGCCATGGCCAAGGCCACGTCGATGACCGATGAGTCCGACGTGATAGTGCTCTTGAACTCCTTGGCCGCGAGGAACCGGCACCCCTTCTCACCTTGGTGCAAAAGATTCTTTACATCGCTCATGTCCAGGTCGCCAGCGAGAACCTGCCACCGTAGTTCGGACTTCGGAGCCAACTGCCTGCCGTAGAGACGTACCCACCACAATGCGAAGCGTGTGCGGACATCGAAGGAGTCGAGCGGAAGGGAGACGACCTTGATGTCCGCGGCTTCCTGTACCGCCTTTCGCGCAACGATCAAGAACCGTTCCAGTCCTACGACGTTGCCTGTGACATCAAGGATCTGGGAGTAGAGCCCGGTGACCTCCATGGCAGGACCTGCCGAGGCCATGAGCATGTCGGTATGTGCAAGTCCGGAGCGATCCCAGAGCTCCACACGGTTTTTCACCTCCGCCTTGACTTGCGCCTCAACCGCAGCAAGACGGCCTTCGCTGCGGCCTGGAGGCGCCGGCCGACAAGCCATGGTCAAGGTTGTGACGATGTTCGCGGCCGTAGCCGAAGCTCCTCCGGACTCCGTCTTGGCCGGCCACGATCCAGTCAGGATCAGACCAGCTGCGGAGATCGCGCTGAGCAGACGGTGCCAGACCTCAAGATCACCGTGCCCGAAGACGATCGTGACAACGCCGTCTTCAGCCACGACCCTGCGCGCTTCGGCGAAGGCGCGGGCAATGCTGCTGTCGTAGTGCTCTCGCGTGCGGTGGTCGCCTGCGGGCCCACCGCCCCTCTTGACGATGATCTCTTCAGTCTTGTCCTGGACCCCGCCTGGGTGCGTGGTCATGGACAGCATGGGATCGGCTGTCTGCATGGCGCGTTTGGCCCAAACGAAGAAGACATCGCTGGAGTCGCTGTAGTCGATCATGTCGTCGTATGGGGGGTCTGTGACGACTGCATCCATCCAATTAGGCCGGAATGGAAGCGTAGTTGCACTTCCGCGCTGAATAGATGCGGGGAGCGCCGTAGCCCGCTGCCGGACGTTGCGGAGAGTGGTGACGGTTTGCTTCGAAAGGGACTCCCACGAGCCCGGCCCTGAAGAGAGTCCGCTCTCGAACCAGTCGTAGGAGAAGGACACAGCCGACTGATTGACGAAGATGTCGCCGACCTGGGCTCCGCCAGCCTTCTGGAGACGCGCCCCTCGGGTGGATCGGCGGATCTTCCGCATCATCGCAGCCGTGGCATAGCCAGCCAGGGCCCGCGCATAATCGGTGGAGACGCCGACTGTCAGGCATTCCTCGGTCGCTTCGTTGATGGCTCGGGCCAGCCGCACAAGGCCAAGCGTCTGGCGTGCCTCGAAAAGGTCACCGTAGGCACGGTCTCCGTAATTCACGGACTGGATAGTCCGAGTGTTTCCAGGGGCGATGAGTTCGTCAGGGCGTGCCGGCATCAAGCCGAACGGAGGTTCCTGGTTGAGAGCTTCTGCGGCCTGCTGGGCTGCAGCAACTTCCTTGTCGCTCGGCTGTCGGAAGACCTTGGTGCCGTCTTCCACGTCAATGTCCGCAGCGACGAGAAGCATGTCTTCGCGGTGACCTTCTGCACTCAGCCTGGTGTGTACCGCCTTGGAGTGCACGTGCTCGCAGAAGGGACAAACGGCGACACGTCCATCAGCCGAGTACTTGCTCTTCCCCGCTTGAACACGCGTGGGAGTGCCTGTCGGGGGTCCATCGTGAACGATGGCTTCACAGACGCCGGTCTTCGGATCCGCGTGGATACGAAAGCTCTGGCCCGGGTCGTCCTTCTTGGGGCGCGGTCTCCGCAGTTCGAGCTCGCCGACCAGAGGGAATCGCCGCCCGCACTCCTGGCAAGGAAGGGTTGATGCCCACAGGTATCCCCAGGGGTATCGCCCGCCACGAGTTGGATAGAACTCATCCATGTATGCGCGGAATCGGCGCCCTACCTCGTGAAGGAACTTCTCCACGTCGGCGACGATTCGGTCTGCGTCCTCCTCGAAAGGGAGAGGGTCGCGGAGAGGCTCGCCCTTGCGCCTGACACGGGGTACGGGCTTGAAGGGGAGCGCAGGCTCCTTGCTCCAGTCACGGAACGGCAGATCGGCTAGGAGCGAGCCACCGAGGGCGGCGAAGGGCGAGTAGTCGATGCCGAATGCCTTGGCCTGCAGGCGTCCAGCCTCCAGAGGGATCATGGCACGTCCGGAGAACGGGTCCAGGACACGAGGGCTCCTGCCGTACTCCTTCTCCAGGATCTCGTGGATCTCCTTGGCCTTTTCGGCGTTGCCTTTCAGCGCGTCGCGGACGAGGCCTTGCAGATGGCGCTGCTCTGCTTCACTCTCCGGCCAGGGGAGCAAACTCGTCAGTACAGCGGCCTTGGCCTGAGCGACTGGGCGCTTCGCGAACCACACCCACAGACTCGACTCCGTGTTTCCGCTGCCCCAGCTCTCGGAGCACGCGTCGCTTACCTCCGCGCAGGGAAACCAGCGTTCGATCATGCGGGTCATGCGGGACTCTCCTGTGTGCGGTCACGGGCAGTTCGCAGCGAGGAGCCGGGAATACGGAAGACTGCATCTCCGCGAATGTCACCGGCGAACACGTCAATGGGGTCCCGGAAGCTCCCGAAGAGGGTCCCCCGGCCGTCGTTGCACTGATCCACGACGTACAGCCAGAAGTCTCGTCGGTGCTGCATCGCCATGAGCACCTCGTTTCCGGTCAGCCGGATACCCCGCGATGCAGCGGAGTCCCAGACCCCCTTGACCTCGACGAGCCGCTGTTCCCGGCCCCTCCTTGCCTGGAGATCGTAGCCCCGGTTCTCCGTGTGGATGTCTGCTACGACCCAGCCGTCTTCTTGGAGGAGGCGTTGGACATGGCGCATCGCGATGCGCTCGGAGTCCTTCTCCTCAGTGGAACTGTCGACCGCTCCCGCGTAGACCCGCATTCGTGCCACGCAAGCGGGATCAGTGATCTCAACCTTGCTGAGGCGTTCGAGCTCCGTTAGCCGACCTTGGGTCTGGTCACGCAGACGGTTCCGCAGAGCCAGACGTTCATCCCGGTTTGGGACCTGGTGGGTGAGATCGACAGGAAGGTTCTCCAGGTCACGACGAGCGGCGGCGAACCATTCGTTACGGACCTCTTGGTACTTAGTGCGGGTGCTTGTGGCGAGCTCATTGGCCCGTTCCTCGGCAAGCTGTTCGCGGGCCGGGTGCGGAACCCCGCCGGACTTTGCTGTGGGGACCAGATTGGCGAGCGTTTCCCAGCGGACAGGATATGCGTCGCCTGTTTCGTCGACGCGGATGAGCCCAGCCCACGCTGTGCGACGCCTTCCACCGACCTCAGTGAGTGTGGCTTCGTAGGCGTACAACTCGTAGCCCGTGATACTCGTGGGGTCTTCCGCCGCACCCCCGCGGTACAGATCAGGGGCGAGAGCTTCAGAGACATGCTCGATGAGGTCACCGAAGGCGATGCTGCCCGGGCCGAGCGCCAAGACGCGAGAGATGTCGGCGGTCCCAGCGTTGTCCTTAAGGGCCTGGCTGCTCGTGGCGACCAGGGCCCGCTTCTCCCCGCCGAGCCCAGCCGGAAGGGTGGCGTTTGACGAGACCAGGAGGATGCCATCGCCGGCAGCTGTGTTCTGGACGCGAAGGAGTTCAGCCGAGTCGAGCCGCTTGAGGAAGGCCTCGACGATCGCAGGGTTGATGCGCTCGAGGAGGTCGTTCTGCAGGAGCGTGAGCGCGGCCATTGCCTCGACCTTGCTGGCGAGCTCTGCCTCTTGCGCTCGGGCTTGCCGTGCACGCCGCCGCAGGTCCGCGATATTGATACGCCGAGCCGCCTCCTCCGCTGCGTACCGGCGTTCCACGTCGTCGCCGTACATAGCCTGGAGCCATTCCTCGTAGCGGATGCCGGACAGCTCGGCTACGAGGGAGAGGCTGTCGAACATCTGGCCGTCGAGTTCGTTGGCGGCCGTCACGAACAGGTCAAGGAGTCGGTGGAGGGTGGCGCCTTCCCGGGTATCGACGGCGATCAGGTTGAACAGCTCGACGTCTCGGGTCTGGCCCACCCGGTGGATGCGGCCCATACGCTGTTCGAGCCGCACGAGAGACCAGGGGATGTCGTAGTTGATCAGGACGTGCGCTACCTGCAGGTCGATGCCCTCGTTGCCTGCGTCGGTGGAGACGATGATCTGGAACTCGCCGCGCATGAAGGCTGCCCGTACGGCGTCGCGCTCAGAGTTCGGCTGACGGCCGGAGTACATGCGAGCGGTGTAGCCCTCGTCGGCTAGCCGTTCGGCGATCCACTCAGCCGTGTCAGCGAACTCTGTAAAGATCACTGCCTGTTCGCCATTTCCCGGGCGGATTCCCTCTGGCGCCAGGCACTTGTCGACGAGGATGCGCCACTTCGAAGGGGTGGCCATCCGGTCCTGGAGGATCTGGTCTACCTGCTCGACGAGATCCGAAATTGCCTTGCGCTCGGCGCGGACCGCCGTGGAGTCCGCGTTGACGACTTGGGCTTCCTCACGTCCGGCCTCATCTTCCCCGTACGGGTCTGCCTGCACGGAGGCTTCCGCAGCGGCCAGGCGACCCATGTGCTCATGCCGTCGCTTCAAGGTCTCGCGCAGGGCGAAGAGGGAAGAGGCTGTGCGCTTGCCGTAGACCATGCGGGCCAGAGGCTGGGCATTCTGGAGCATGTAGCGGTCAACCAGATCAAGTGCCTGGTTGTAGATGGAGTGCTCCTGCCGGCTCAACGGAACTCTGTGGTTCGTGGCTCGACGGCGCTTGAACAGATGGCTTTGCCCGTCGTAGTCGACGAGGTCTTCCTTCATGCGGCGCAGGAAATGGATCGGGCCAGGAGTGAGCTTCGGCAGGTCCTGCGTCTGGTCGGCGCCCGGGTCGGGGTAGATGTCGGGGTCCACGATGTGCAGGAGGTGCCGGAATAGCCACTCGGACCCGCGGTGGGGCGTGGCAGTCATGAGCAGGGTGCGGGGTGCTCGGGACAGAAGCCGACCGACACGGTGGTAGGTCTGGGCCGTGGGGGTCAGCCGATGAGCCTCGTCGAAGACGACGATGTCCCAGCCCGCACGGTCTGGGCGGATGGCCTCCTGGACGGCTCCGTTGACTGCCGCCAGCTCCAGGGACACGATCCACATGTCGTGGGTGACATCGAGGGCGTGCTCGCGCACTGTTTCGGCAGTGATCCGGCGTAGACCGCCGTCGAAGAATCGGTCGAAGTCGGCCTGCCACTTCGATACCAGGTTGGCAGGCGCAACAATCAGCGCCTTCCGAACCAGTCCGTACCGCTGCATCTCGCGTAGGTACAGCCCAGCCATGATCGTCTTACCGGTACCCGGCTCATCAGCGAGCATGAACCGTAGCCACGGCTGGGGGAGCATGGCGCCGTACACGGCGTTGGCTTGGTGCGCATATGGATTCAGCGGCGACGAGGCGAGGAGTGTGCTCTTCGCGTTGGTTGCGGCCGCGGACATCCACTGTGTCCACATGCCGGCCAGGACTCGGGATGAGGGGGCGCTGCCGTCTTGGGTGAGGAGCTGGACCTGGGAGGCTTCGTCCGCGGTGAGGTCGACGCGGTGGAGTTCTTGATCGTCGGTCTCTACGTAGAGGCGCCATCCACCTCCGGATGTCTCCTGGGCGCCGTCGATGGTCACCCAGCCCTCGACGGTCTTCGGCAGGCTTACGCGCTGCCCCTGCTCGAACACCATCACCCCGAACTCGCTACTCTCTGTTCCGCGTCATATCCATCCAGTACAGCCGCCATGGCTAGCAGCCCCCTACCTTACCGGGGAGGCCGCAGAACAGGGCAGAACAGGGTGAGGCGGGGGTGCGTGGGGGCGAAGCGGTCTGCATTCGCCAAGAGCGAGGGTTCGGTCCATTCGCATACGTCATCTCGTATGTCCGGCAAGATGGAGTCCGACGGTCCCTTGAGCTGGTCGATTAGGAGAGAACTCGTGGACGACGTTCTGCGGCGCAACCCGCTCTTCGCGGCGCTCGATGGCGACCAGGCGGCGGAGCTGCGCGCCTCTATGAGTGAGGTGATCCTCGCGCGCGGCGACGCGCTGTTCCACGAGGGTGACCCGGGTGACCGCCTGTACGTGGTCACCGAGGGCAAGGTGAAGCTGCACCGCACCTCCCCGGACGGCCGCGAGAACATGCTGGCCGTGCTCGGCCCCGGCGAGCTGATCGGTGAGCTCTCGCTCTTCGACCCGGGGCCGCGTACGGCCACCGCCACCGCGCTGACCGAGGTCAAGCTGCTCGGCCTCAGCCACGGCGACCTCCAGCCCTGGCTGAAGGTCCGCCCCGAGGTCGCCACCGCGCTGCTGCGCGCCGTCGCCCGCCGTCTGCGCAAGACCAACGACCAGATGTCCGACCTGGTCTTCTCCGACGTGCCGGGCCGTGTAGCCCGTGCCCTCCTCGACCTGTCGCGCCGCTTCGGTGTGCAGTCGGAGGAGGGCATCCACGTGGTGCACGACCTCACGCAGGAGGAGCTGGCCCAGCTGGTCGGCGCCTCGCGCGAGACGGTCAACAAGGCCTTGGCCGACTTCGCCGGCCGCGGCTGGCTGCGCCTGGAGGCCCGCGCGGTGATCCTGCTGGACGTGGAGCGGCTCGCCAAGCGGTCGCGCTGAGGTCTTGCGCCCACACGTCAAGACCGAACGAGGCGAGGTGCTGGCGCGTAAGGTCGACGCGATTCCACCTACAAGATCAACAGTCCAGTTCGCCCCCTTATCCTGATCTTCAGGAGCTATAGGGGGGACATGCGTAAGTATCCGCACCGCACGAAGCTGATCACCGCCCTCACTGGAGGGTTTGTGCTGACCGCCGCCACGGTCTTCCTCGTCACCGCGAAGAGCGACGGAGATGGCTGGGATCACACGCTCACATACTCGGAGCGGGCGGTGATCCCCGTTGACGGCGGCCGAATCGAGATCGCCTACGAGTCGGTAGATAAAGCGTCATCGAATATCCCCAACTACGGCGAACGGACCTACACGCCGCACATTTCGGTGACGGCATACAACGATTCCACCGAAGAGAAGACGTACACGATCAGATTCGACGTGTCGCGGGCGGGCGCCCCTGTGAGCACCAGCAGTAATGCCGTAACCCTGTCCGGGGTACGGCCCGGCAGCAGGAGTCGCGGCCAGTACGAAATCACCCAGAGGGAACGCAGCGGGGAGCCCGGGGCGTCGGAGCAGGAGACATACGTCGACAGTCCGACGGGCAAGGACTTCGCTCTGGAGATACGAGAAGTGAAGTCAGAGAAGCACTACGCGGAATCCGGATCTACTCGCTGACATCGTCCGCCTCCGCCTCGGCTGCAGTCGAGGCGCTGCGCTTCGCATTCGCGTCGGGCTGTCGCCCGGCTCTGATCTGCTGGACTTCCTGACGGGCGTCCTCGATGGGGTACCCGGCGTCTTGCAGCATGCGGATGCCCGTCTCGAGCGAGAGCACGCCCGCGGTGACGCCGCGCACCACCTCTTCCAAGATGGCCGTCCGGTCGGTGGGGGTGTGCGGGCCGAACACGATCTGGGCAGACAGCGGGGCCCCGGCAGCCCAGCCCTCGGCGCGGCCGGCCTGGTGAATCCGCTGCACCATCTTCAACAGCAACGTGTACTTGTGGGCCCGCGCGAGCCGCATGGAGTCGACCAGAGAGTCGAGAGGGCCGAGAGACAGCTGGAGGGCGTATCCGCTCGGTACGTCGGAAGGGTCGACGGTTCCCAAGCTGACGGCCGGGAGTCGGGCGTTGACGGCGGCCCTGTCGCGGACTTCCTCAACACGAGCACGAAGTTCGGCGAGTTGGTGAGAGGTGTCGAGGACATCCATGCGGCCGCCGTCGGCGAGCGCGAAGATCGTCCCAGGTTGGACCGCAAGCGGCTTGGGCCTGCCGGTTACACGGTCGACCTCGGGGCGCGCACCGGCCAGGCCGATGATGGGTGCGCCCGTGGTGGCGGAAGCACGAGCGGAGTCGGTGTCTGACTCCGCGAGTTCGTCGAGGGCTTGCATGACCTTCGCGAGCGTCGGCTGCCCGAAATGCTCACCGTCGGACACCGTGTTGCTGATGTGGACGATCGGGATGAAGTCCAGCCGTAGATCCAGCCGGTGTAGAACCTCCCCGTCCCCACGGGTGCGGAAGCGGGCCTTGTCCAGCGGCAATTCGTCCAGGGATTGGCCGTGCCGCAGATCGTCCAAGGACCATTCAGCGTCGGTCAGATAGCAGGTAACGGCCGACGTCCGGCCGGGTGCCCAGGGGTAGGTCCGCTCGATCCTGCCGGAGTCAGGGTTGTAGCGATCGCCGCGCTCTACGACGAGCCCGCCCGCCCCATCGCCGACCGGCTGCCGTATGCCCTGCCCGTCCGCTGCTTCGTGACTGCGTGTGGATGGCGTGATGGGGCCGAGCTCGTACGTGATCCGCCGCAGCCGCGCCTTCATTCCCCTCTTGGAGTCTTCAGCGAGCTCCCAAGCCAGGTGCACACGCTGCGGATAGTCGCCAGGGTCAGCATCGTCCTCGATCACGGGAAAGTAGAAGCCAGGGTCGTACGTCTTGAGGCGTACTCGCTGCTTGTCCGGATCCCAGGCCAACAGATACAGACCGTCTCCGAGGAGCACGGCCTTGCGCTCGGCGGCCTGCATACGCAGCGGGAGCAGCTCGGCCTCCGCCCACGCTCGCAGGCGCTGCTGTACCTCCGCGGCCGCCACAGCCTCGGGCGCCGGGGTGTCATCGGTGGCGTGCTCGGCGCCGGGCACGATGATCTGCTGCGACTTGCCCAGCAAGTGTGCGAGCGCGGTGTCGACGAACGTCGACGCGTCACCGAACTCTCGCCGCTCGGAGGCTGCTTCGTTGCCCGTGAGAGTGGCAAGCTCACCGGCCTGGTTGTTGTCGTAGGCCGCCATGAGCTTGTACGCGGCGAGACGCCGAACTGCCTCGCCGGGCAGCCACGTCGCGTGAAGCTCAGGAGCCAGATATCGGTGAGGCCGTCCGTCGTGCGTGGCGGACATGATCGGCTTGTAGTTGAGCCACGACCAGGCGTCGGTCAGGAAGGTGCGCAAGCCCACGGGTTGAGGTCCGTAACGTCGGCCCCGCGCCTTCTTCACCCTAGGTGATCGAGAATGGGCATGCTCCTCGTGTCAGCGCGGCTGGCGTCAAGGCGAGCTGGTTGCGCGTAGGGTGCGGGATCTATGGAACTTCTCCAGGCTCACGGCGGGTGCCGGGTCTGTGGCCGGGAGCCCGCGGATCATCACCTTGACGGCGAAGGCCCGTTGTGCGACGGCTGTGTGGATGAGCGCATCGCGGCGGCGACGGGCATGCCGAGGCTGCCGGACGCACCACCATCAGTGGTGATTTTTGGTGCGGACGGGCGGCGGCATGTCCTGCGGTATCGGATCTGGCGCGCGCCGACCGGGATCTCCGTGCGGCTGCGCGAGGACGGCGTGCCCGTCGGCGAGGGGTTCGAGTTCGCGGTGCTCGGCGAACACGATGCCGACGTGGTGCGCTTGGCTGCCCGGGTCCGCGCCGACGCGGAGGCGGAGATCGGCCGCTGCTATCTGGAGTCGGATCCGGGCACGGCAGGCTGGCGATTGGCCGGCGATGAGGCCGCGGGTCGGCTGGAGGGGGATCCTGCGGGTGGCCCGGTGCAGGTGGTGGTCGACGGCAGAGTGCTGACTTGGGACGAGCTGGGCGAGGCACTGGCCTCGTTCGAGGGCTGGCGGTTCCGGTTGACCATCGAGTCGTCCATGGTCGATGTGCGCTCGGAAGTGACCAAGGCCAGGTTCGGCATTACGGACCCGTCCGTCTGACCGTCACCGGGGCAGTGCTTGCCGCGGGGCGTCTGGTCGGACTCGAGTAACTGGAACATCTGCCGGGCGACGGCCTGCTTGAGGCAGCGTGTGATTTCGCGGTTGGTCTTGCCTTCACTGGTGCGCCGGTCCGCGTGTGCCTTGGTCGGGGCGTGGTGTTGCAGCCGGGAGAGCACGATGGTGTGCAGTAAGCGGTTGCGCTGGCGGTCGCCGCAGCGGGGTGCTCGCGTGAACTCCCCGATGCGACCTTCCTGTGCTCACCGCCGTCCGGACAGGCGATTGTCGCCGTACGGCGTCAGAGTGCTACCGGACTGGCTGGGGGCGGCGAGTTGCGTGAGGGCGTGGACGGCGGCGTCCATGCGGTCCGGCGAGTCCATGCCGGCGACCCACGTCACCATCTGCTGCTCCAGCGCAGGCCACTCGCCGACATGGTGCACGCGGCCTTGCTCGTAGAGCTGGGCGATCGGCTCTGCTCGAAGTCGCTTGCCCTGCTTTGCAGTCACCGGCAGTACCGCGGGCATGAGCATGCCCTCCGTACGCTGTTCACGCTGCAGTCCCTGCCATGCCTGGTGGAGGATCTGCGTACTCATGTCGCCGCCGAAGTTGGACTCGACCACGATGGCGTCGGCCCGCAACTCGATGGCCAGCAAGCATGCTTCGCGGCCCCATGCATCCGCGCCGCGATTGCCCGAGCGGTCGTCCAGGACGTAAAGGTGTCCGTCGCGATCAGACGCTGCTGCGACGATGCCCGTCTCGTCACCGACAGCGGACTCTCCGCCAGCCGGGTCGACAGCGATGACGATGCGGGCCAGGTCGATGCCGCGCAGCTTTGCTGCGCTGGTCCGGTTCTCGGTGATCCACGGCCACTGCCACACGCCGCCGTCCTGCGGGCGCGGTTGCTGCATGTACAGCGACCACCACACCCGCTCGCCGACCGAGCGGCGGATCTCGGCGAGTGCGTCGGTGTCATACCGCTCAGGCCACAGCGGTGCACCGATCGCACGGCTGAGGGCGTCGTCCTTGGAGAGGGCGAGAGCCGGGAGGTCAATGACCGTCCACCGGTCGCCCTCATCGGCCAGGACACGGCCGGCGAGGTCGTCTTCGTCCCAGCGCGTTTGAATCAGGATCACCGAGCCGCCCGGCTCGATGCGGGTCAGGAGGACGGCCTGCCACCACTCCCACAGGCGCTTGCGCATCGTGGGCGAGGACGCCTCCTGAGCGTCCTTGATCGGGTCGTCCACCACGGCCAGGTGGGCGCCCTTGCCGGTGAGGCCGCCGCCGACACCGGCCATGACCGCGCCGCCCTCGGTGCCGGCCAGGTCGAAACGGTTCGCTGCGCTGGAGCCGGGGCGCAGGCTGACGCCGAGCTGCGGGCCGTACGTGAGGATCGCGTCGCGGATCCACCGACCGTGGTCGTCAGCGAGGTCGGAGGAGTAGGAGGCGATCATCACCCGGTGCTCCGGGCGCCGCCGCAGATACCAGAGCGGCGCCCACCTCGCGGCCCTGCGGCTCTTGCCGTGCCGGGGCGGCATGGTCAGCAACAGCCGAGTCGGCTTCCCAGCCGCGACCTGCTCAAAGGCAGCGTCGATCAGCCCCAGGTGGGGGGCCTGCATCTCCCGGCCGTCGGTGAGCACCGAGGCCATCGCGCCCGGCGAACGGTCCATCGCCAGCTCGCGCTCGATCCGCACAAGCCGAGCCCGCAGTTCAGGGGTTGAGGCTGCGGCTATCTCACGGCGTCGCTGTGCGGGAAGCGACCGGTAGAGCTGGAGGACCGCGGCCTCGTCAGCCCTTGCCATCCTCGCCCGTGTCGCCCCCGGCAAGGGCGATCAGCCGCTCCAGCTCGTCCAGGCCTGCGGTCTCCACCTGGACCGCGGCTCCGTCCGGGCCGGACAGTTCGGTGCGGGCAGGTCGGTCCAGGCCGAGGAGGCGGCTGCTGCGTTCGATGATCCGTACCGCACGGTCCACGGCCTGGTAGTCGCCGTTGCGGATCGCGGCGCGGTAGACGCCGAAGAAGAGTCGCTCGAGTCGCTCCACCATGAGCTGACGCAGCTCATCGGTGTTGGTGTCCAGGGCGGTGGTGCGCTCGACGAGGGCCTTGGAGACGTCCTTGCAGGCGAGCTCGATCAGCCGTTTGTCCGTGGGAGGTTCCAGCCCGCGTTTGTACTTGTCGATGCCGTACCCCTGCGGGTACGCGACACCGTCAGAGTTGATGGCTGGGTCGGCGGCCAGCTTGCGGCCGATGGTCAGCCAGTCGACGCCAGCGAGCTTGAGGTCGATCGCGTCGGCGCGGCGCTGGGTGATGGCAGCCCGGGTGGCGCGGTTGGGGCGGCCCATGACACAACTCCCTGGGCCCCGCGCCTACTGTCCATGATCCCTGACTCAACCGCGAACCGTGCTGACCTGCAGGGTTCCCACCGAGGCCGATAGACCCTTGGGTGGGCATACGCCCAGCGAATCGTCGGGTGCGCCGCAGGCTGATGGGGTCAACGGGCGAGACTGAGGACGGGGCGCCGCATGCGGATCGGGTGTACTTCCGGAACGGCGAACAGAACCGTTGGGGCGCATGTGCCGACATGCGGCAATGGCGGGAGTAGACGCCGCTGTCAGTGGCCGCTGATAGACGTAGTGGATGCCTCATGCCGCACCGATATCCCCCGAACCGGCATGCCACGGATGGAAGTTGCCGACTGGGTTGGACCCGAAATTGCCGTCGCTGGGGAAGCTGATCGCATGGCAGCGCGGCCGGTGCGCGTTATGCGGGCGATGTCCCACCGCGTGCGTAGTGGACCATGACCACGTTACGGGGCTCGTGCGCGGCCTGCTGTGCTCCACCTGCAACACGCTGGAGGGCATGAAGGGCCCCGTGGAGGAGCCGTTCGCCTCCTACCGAAGTCGGCCACCCATGGCGATCATGTGTTTGACGCTTCCCTACCGCTCAGGCGATCGTGAGTATTCCTATCGATGCGATCGACACCTCGGCTACGTGAGCATTCCTTCCGCGTGGTGCCCCGGGATCAGTGACCTCATCCTGCTCGACGATCCATCGGATCCAGCATCCATGGCGCACGCAATGGAAGAATACGAGCGCCGGAGTCCAGGAATGGGTGACATCGGCCGAAGTGAACTCGTCGCGTTCGAATGCGTGGGTCGTCTCCGTCAGGATGGCACCTGTCACGACCAGGTGATGCATTTGGTAGGTGATCCTCCGACGGGGACCGCAGTGTTTGCACCTACTCGCGCTGCGCGGGCGCAGAGTATGACCGGCACTCTGGCTGCCGGTCGGGTATTGGATATGCGCAACGGGCCGCGTGGAATTCCGCCCCGCGGGTCAGCTCCTTTGTGGAGGCGGGTCGATCGTTGAAATGGTTCGATACCTGCTCTGGTACTCGATCGCTCGCGGGTGCTCACCAGTTCGCCGGTGAGCACCCATGAACGCGGCTGGCCTCGCGCAACCGATCAGGCGAACATCAGTTGCTCCGGGCCGCCGTTCTCGTCTCCATCACCTTCAGGCAGGGGTGGTGCGTCGGGGATGTCCCGGTTGCGGCGCAGCCACCACGCGAACTGCCAGTTCCTGCAGGTCCGGTACAGCCGGGAGGTCCTCCCGCTGGCATCGAGAGGAATGGAGTGCTCGCCCCATCCGAGGATGGGGCGAGCGTTGGCCAATCGGACTCCGAGGCCTGGCACGAGGGCGTTCCCCTCCCAGGTCTCGCCGGGGGCGTGCTCGAACGCCAAGTGCGCGTTGCGGGACCAGTCCCAGGGGATCGGTAGCGCGCACAGGTACCAGGCGATTGGCGGGTTCGCTGCGGGTAGGTGAAGTGTCTGCCGACGTTGATGGGTGTTTATGTGTGGTCGGTCGGCTTCCCCGAACGTCTTTAGGCAGTGCTGTGTCAGGTCGAGTTCACGGATGCCGGCCAGCCACATGATGCGGTAGCTGGCTCTGGCTTCGATATCTATGCGAACTCTGCCTGAGTCCGCCTTCGAATGCATTTCTCTACCCCTCCAACTTGGAATTTCTCTCCTCGGTCAATTCTATCAAAATATCCAGAATTCCGCCGTGCTTGCTGTGTCGAAATTCGTTGGGGTAGGGCATATTGAATTCTTCCAAAAATGCCTGACGGTATTCCTCGATCGGTAGGACTCGGGGACGCTTGCAGACAGCCTTGACCGTGGCCCTGGTGGCGTCACTGATCTGTACGTCCTCGAAGTACCGCGACAGCAGGCCGAGGAGGGACTCGGGCGTGTGGTAGCGGATCCGCTGCCACTTGCCGCGTACGAACCGCATGTCGACGTTCTCGCTGTCGAGGAAGGACAGCCGGGTGGAGTCGCGGCTGATGGAGTGCTCGGAGTTCTCGTATGCCAGCTCCCGCTCCAAGTTGCGTGTGCCGATGCACACTTGCCCGTCCGCTGTGCAGAGCGCGTTGACGGTGGTGAGCACCCAGTGCTGGTAGTCGAGGGATGTGGTGGCGTTGATGACCGAGTCGAGGACCACTACCTCGTACAGGCCGTTCTGCCTCAACTCGCGTTCGATGGTGCGGATCTGGCCGACGATCGTGCGGATATCGACGGCGTACTTGCCCTTCAGCGTGCGATAGGGCTCGTAGTCGTGGATCTTGTAGCCCTTGCCGCGCAGGTGCCGGGCGTAGTCGCCGTGCCCGGCACCGAAGTCCACCACCCGGTGGGAGGTGGTCAGCCACGGCAGGACGAGGCGCTCCCACACTTCGGACTTGTAGCGGACCTTGTCTGCCTTGGCCTTCGAGGAGTGCTCTCGCAGCCGGTTGGGCTGCACGATGTGCTGGTTCCACACCGGAGCCTGTTCATCGAGGCCGGTCCAGTCGTAGACGCCGTACGCGCCGGTGAGGTCCTCAACGAGCTGGCCGGCATCGAAGGAGGCGCAGGTCCAGGCGAGGATGTCGAAGCGTTGGGCCTTGGCGACGGCCGCGTACTCGGCGTTCAGCACGATGCGGCCCTGGTCGTCGATGACTACCGACCCCCATGGGCCGTGGGCGGCGGTCATGAACCCGATCGCCTGCTGGAAGGGCAGGTTCTTCGACTGCTCAACGTCGATGGTCTGCCACGGAATCCAGCACCACTGGCCGATCGGCCCCGGCTCCGCGTACACCACGGACGATTCGGTCTCGACCCGGTTGTGCAGGAGGTTGAACTTGATCTCGTCCTGGAGCCGCACTTTCTGCGGCAGGATCATCGCCGGCGTCGTCGTCTCGCCGATCGCCTTCAAGCCCTTGGTCCTCTGGTGGCCCGCGACCAGCGTTCCGTCGGCATTCAGGATCACGGGCTTCACGACGCCGTGGCGGCGTAGCGAGCCTTGAAGGCGGACGAACGAATCCTCGGACAGGCGCCTCGGGTTGTAGTCCGCGGGCCGCAGCTTGGACAGCGGGTAGGCGGGGTCGAAGCGAACGTCGAGCGGGTTCATGCGACCGCTCCCTCTTCGGCACGGTGCTCCTCGTTGAGGACGTGCCAGCCGAACCCGAGGTCTGAGTCGTGGTCGCCGACGAACTGCTTGTACAGCGCGTCGAGCAACTCGACTTCGGCCTGTGTGATCCGTACACGGGTGGACGACCACTGCATGTACCCCCACTGCAGGTAGTCCACCGTCGCCGCGGCCCCGGTGTCGGCCCCATCCGTGGGCAGCTCGATGGGGGCCGGGAGTGCCGTCTCGTCCAGGAGCTGGTCGAGCTGCTCTTGGTCGTAGCCGGTGCCCTGGAGGTCGGGGAGCTCGGTGAGGATGTCCGCGAGGAGCACCGTGTCGTACCCGGCGAGATCGCTGGTGCGGTTGTCGACGATGACGATCTTCGCTGCGGCGGCGTCGTCTACATCGAGCCAGGTCACCGCGATGGTGTCCCAGCCGAGCTGCTTGGCTGCCTTGAAGGTGTGGTTGCCGGCGAGGATCTCGTTCGTGCGTCCCGTGTGGGTGCCGCGGTTGACGACGATAGCCCGGTACTGGCCGTTGGCGGACAGCGACTCGGCGATGGAGTCGATATCGCCAGTACGCGGGTTGCGGTGGTACGGGGCCAGTTCATCGACCGGGACGGCCAATTCCGCGAGCGAGGCCGGAATGCGAGACGCGGTGGACATGAGGCTCCAGCCCCACGCCCAACGTCGAGCCTAGGTGAGTGAAGCGAGACCCTTGACGCCACTGCCTCATCCAGTGGAAGGCGCAGACGGGCTCTCCTGCTGTGGGGCTGCCGACACGGGTATGCGGATACTTCTTCGCGCGGGGAACGAATGGCCCATTTTTCAGAGTGCCTCTGTCAGTGGCGGCTGCTACACCTCCGGCATGACCACGCGTGGTGGTCTCACGCCCCTGATCAGCTTCGCAACCACCCGGAGGCATACAGGCCTGTCCGATCGAGCAGTCTCAAGGCGCCACGAGAGCATTCCGATTCCGCCAATTCCACAGATGCAAGTAGCGAATCCGCTGATCGTCCAGCAACTCCCTGCACGCCATGCCACCGTGCGCATGCGTACAGCCCCACACGATTAAGGAGCACGATGCCCGCCCCCACGCCTGAGCAAAGCGTTGCGGTCGACACCTTCCGACGCGGCGACCACTTGGTCCTTCAAGCCGGTGCCGGGACAGGAAAGACGACAACACTCTCCATGCTCGGGGAAAGCACCAAGAGGCGCGGGAAGTACATCGCCTTCAACAAAGCCATCGCAACGGAAGCGGCCACCAAGTTCCCGAGCAACGTGCAGTGCAGGACCGCGCATTCCCTGGCCTACGCCGCCGTGGGCCGCAAGTACTCTGCGCGTCTCGGCGCGCCCCGAGTCCCCGGCTGGAAGACCGGGGCATCTCTGGGGATCGGCCTCAACATGCGCATCAGGATCGGCGAGCGCAACGTGACTAACAAGGCGCTCTCCTACACGGTGCTGCGAACCGTCACACGGTTCTGCCAGTCAGCAGACTCGACTATCCAGCGGTACCACGTCCCGCGCCTGCGCGGCATCGAGGTCGAAGACCTGCATGCCCAACTCGTCGACGTAGTACTGCCGTACGCCAACAAGGCCTGGCAGGACCTCCAAAACCCCGACCACGGCAGCGTCCGCTTTGATCACGACCACTACCTGAAGATCTGGGCGCTCACCAAACCTCGCATCGAAGCGGACTTCCTGCTCCTCGACGAGGCGCAGGACACCAACCCAGTCGTGGAGAAGGTCTTCAACGCTCAGCGCCGCCACAGCCAGCTGGTCATGGTCGGCGACTCCGCACAGGCCATCTACGGGTGGCGCGGTGCCCGTGACGTGATGAGCCATTTCGACGGTACGCAGCTGGTGCTGTCGCAGTCCTTCCGCTTCGGCCCGGCTCTGGCCGATGAGGCCAACCGCTGGCTCAGCATCGTCGACTCCCCGATCCGCCTGGCCGGAAGCAATTCAATTCCCACAAAACTGGAGCGAGTTGAACATCCGAACGCCATCCTCTGCCGCTCCAATGTCGGCGCGATGCTCGAGGTCATGCACCAGCTCGACCTAGGCCGGCGCGTCGCTCTAGTCGGCGGAGGGGAATCCCTGCGCGCCCTGGCCAAGGCTGCACGGGACCTCAAAGCTGGCAAGCGAAGCACTCACCCCGAACTGATCTTGTTCGACACCTGGGGTGAACTCCAGGAGTACGCGGAGTACGACCCATCGGGCCGAGACTTGCTCCCGCTGGTCGACCTTGTCGATGAGCACGGCGTTGACGTCATCCTCGCCGCGGTTGACCGTCTCGCATTCGAGCAGGGCGCCGACATCGTCGTCTCCACCGCCCACAAGGCCAAAGGCCGCGAATGGGCCTCTGTACGGATCGGCGACGACTTCAGCGAGCCGGTCGATCCGGAAGAGACCGACGCGGACGGTAACCCGTTGCCCGGCGACATCGACGATGGTGAGGCCCGTCTCGCGTATGTTGCTGTCACGCGCGCTCGCCACCAGCTGGATCTCGGTGGCCTGTCGTGGATCAACGAGCACCCAGATGGAACCCCCAACGGGGAAATCCCCTCCCAGCCGCTCTCGGCGGACAACCCGTGGGACCGGCTCGGTCCCTTGTAGCCGAGCGAAGTTGTCAGTGGCCGCTGCCACAGTGGGTGGGAGATAAGGGAAAGGGGGAATCGCTCGGTGCCCATGACGGCGATCCATCCCGAGCTCGGACGAATCGACGCGACGGTCGCGGACTTGGGCTGCGATTCGGCATGGGCCGCAATCCACCGCGTGCGTCCTCGTGTCCCGCTGGCCTGCCCCGAGTGTCGCCACGGTGTGCGCGCCAAGGTGTCACACCTGGGGCTTCGGTTCTTCGCCCACGATCCAGGTGCTCCTACCTGCGGTCTTGCCGGTGAGTCGATGGAGCATCGTCTGCTCAAGCTGGAGCTGGCGACGGCCGCACGGGGCGCGGGCTGGCACGCGGCCCTGGAAGTGCCAGCCGCCGATGGCAGATGGCGGGCCGACGTCATGGCAACCTCGCCTGATGGCACGCTGCGCCTGGCCTGGGAGGCGCAGCTTTCATCGATCACCGAGGACGAGGTTCGGCAGCGCACGGACCGTTATGCCCGGGATGGCGTGCGAGTGTGCTGGGTGGTGACTCAGCCTCGGCGCTGGCGGGGCCGCGTACCGTCGGTCTTGGCGAAGCCGCCAATCGAGGGCCAGCGCACCGCCTGGGAGGTGGTCGAAGGCCTGGTTCGCTTCGCTACAGAGCCGTGCCACCATCGCGTCCCGTGCTTCGGAGGGCACAGCCATTGGCAGAACGTAAAAGCGCCGTTACGCGACCTCGTGGCCTGGGTTCTGGACCGCCAAGTCGTCCCGCATCACTTCGTCTCCCCGGAGCTCTTGTCCGAGCACCAGTGGGAGCAGGTCTGGACGGCGCCACAGTACGTTTCCCTTGCCGCGGACTTCGCCAAGGCCAAGCGGCGGGCACGAAGGAAGAGAGCAGCCGCCGGCACGGTCCGCGTCACGAGCCTGGATGGCCTGGGCCCAGATGCCATCGCCCGCGAGGTCGCCCTACGGATGACCGGCGTCCTGCCTCCTCAGCGTGGCCGACGTGTACGCACGGGAGCTCAGCTGCGTACATCAGCAGAACCACAGTCCCCGGGGGCTGGTGACTCCGCCGGCCTCCCGCGAGTCCACGCCGAGGCGGAGAGCTGGGTGTTGGAGGAGACCGGTGAGCAAGCGACCGTACGGGCCGACCAGCATCTGGCTGGTGGAACGCCCGTCTACCTTGGCGATTCCGTATACGGGGTGATCCGGCCGGACCCTGATCAAATGGACTGGCACCGGTGGCCAGGCCGCAAGAACTGGGTGCTGTTCGTTACGAGCCGGGATGAGCTCAAGTGCATCGCTGCTGCCGCCCCGAACGGTGTCCGCATCATCGAGTTGGAGTAGCGGCTCGACAAGACCATCGAGCTGAGGCGTGCGCCCGACCAATGGCCCCTCGCAGAGCCCGCCGCTGCTGCTCAGTTCCCACAATTCCCCCAACCCACACAGCCACCCATACGTACCCTGATCGGCGCTACTTCTTCAGGGATCTACTCGGATTCGATTGCCGCAGGTGTCGAAATCTCCTGGGCCAACCGCAGGCCGGGGCCGTGCCGCGACTGCTGGTGAGGCCCTGCAGACGGGGGATGCTGCAGGGCCTCACATACAAGAACGTAGAAGGCGGGCGAAGCGTTCCGTCTGCCCATGGAATCTCGTGCCTGTTGCGCTTTGCGGCATTTGTGACAGTTGCTGTGACCGAGTGCGTGGGGTTGGCATGTCACAGGGTGGGTGGCACGGTGACGGCTTTGCCTGTGTGATTACTCTGGCCCCAACAGCGTCGTCGCGGGAATTTGCGCCTGAGGCGCTACGCGCGAACGGCACGGTGTGGGGAGGGGCGCGCATGCGCTTCACGGTGGTGGAACGGGGCGGACGGGAACCCAGAGATCCCCGTTCGCAGGCGGTGCTGATCAGGGAACGGTGGGACGACCAGGGGTTCGTCACCATGTTCCATCTCGCGGTCTACGACAGGCACGGTGAGCGGCACGACATCGGCGAAGTCAAGATCGGCAAGTTCGGGATGGAGCCGAACTCCGCTGTCCAGGTCCCCGACACCTTCGAGTACCTCGACGACACGTTCTTCTCGCTCGGGCAGGACGACAGCTACTACATGCGGCTGCGGGAGCTCGGGCAAGGCAGCCAGATCCGGCAAGTGGTGCTCTCCGCGCTGCGCGACATGGCGTTCGACGAGGAGATCTACCGTCGGGCCAAACCGGAAGCGGTAACGCAGCGGTCCTTGATGCGATTCCTGAAGGGCGCCGCCGTCGAGCGGCAGTTCCGCCGCATCGCCCAGGGCAGCGGCGAACGCGTGCGAGGGTTCCAAGTAGCGTACGAGCCCCCCGTTCCAGCAGGGAGCGGACAGAAACCCGTTCGACTGTCGTTCGCGGTCAGGCCGGAATCGCTGCCGCCGACGAACATTCACGTGTTGATCGGCCGCAACAGCGTCGGCAAGTCGTTCCTCCTCAACAGGCTCACCCGCTGCATCGTCCACCAGGACGCCACCAGCCAAGAGGTGGGGCGCATCATCGGGGACGAGGGCCGGGACACCTTCGCGAACCTGGTCAGCGTCACCTTCAGCGCCTTCGACGAGTTCCCCCTCATCGACCACGCAGACGTAGCGATCGAACGCTACGCCTACGTCGGGTTGAAGATCCCCAGCAGTACGGGCAGCAAGACGCCGCGGATCAAGACTCCGAAGCGACTGACCGACGACTTCGCCGAGAGTGTGGAGGCGTGCCTCACTGGCGTCCGCGCCGAACGGTGGACGAAGGCGCTGCGGACCCTCCAGTACGCCGGCAGCGGATTCATCGCGGAGGACTGGCTCGAGAGCTTCCTCAGAACCCAAAGCGCCGACAGCCGGCGGCGCAAGGCACGCCGCCTGTTCGCATCCCTCAGTTCCGGCCACAAGGCTGTTCTGCTGACCCTGACCAGGCTCGTCGAGCACGTCACAGAGCGCACCCTCGTCGTCATCGACGAACCCGAATCGCACCTGCACCCGCCACTGCTGGCTGCATTCATCCGCGCACTGTCCGATCTGCTCAGCGAACGCAACGGACTCGCCGTGGTTGCTACACACTCACCTGTTGTGCTCCAGGAAGTCCCAGCGTCCTGCGTGTGGAAGATCCACCGGTACGGGAGCGACCTCGTCGCCGAACGCCCCGTCATCGAAACGTTCGGGGAGAACGTCGGCATCCTGACCCACGAAGTCTTCAGCCTGGAAGTCACCGACTCGGGCTACCACCGCTATCTGAGGGATGTCGTCCGGAAGAACCTCTCCTACGAGGCGGTACTCGACCGCTTCGGCGGCCAACTCGGCGGTGAAGCCAAAGCCATCGTGATGGCGCTCATCTCCGTACGAGACACGCAAGGGGGCCTGGGGCCGGATCCGGAGGACCGCACCTGATGCGCCCTCTGTCCGTACCGAACCTGTCCACCCGAACCGTCTACCGCACGTGCATCGGTATGGCCCTGCCCCGGCACAGGACCCGGCTCGAAGCCCTGGAGCAGGCTGTTGTCGACGCGGCGGATGAGTTCGAGGCCGCGGCCGAGGCTGCCAAGCTGCACGAGCTGCAGGAGCTCGCGAAGAAGCCGACTAACGCGGCTGACCGCACGCAGCTCACCACCACGTACACGAGCCGCATGGTGCCGGAGGACTCAGCGGGAAACGAGTTCTACACCCTGCTGAAGAGGGTCCGGCACAAGATCTGTCCCCTGTGCGGGATCCGAGATGTCGCAACCCTCGACCATCAGCTGCCGAAGAAGAAGTTCCCGCTGCTCTCGGTGGTGCCGACCAACCTGGTGCCGGCATGTGGGCACTGCAATCGCCTCAAAGGCGAGGACGTGCCGAAGTCGGCCGCAGAACAGACCCTGCACCCCTACTACGACGACGTGACCGACCAGCAGTGGCTCTTTGCCCGTCTCAACGAGAGCGAGAGCCGCCCGCCCGAGATCACGTACTCCATATCTCCCCCAGAGGATGCGGACAGCGTCCTCGCGGCCCGTATCGTCCACCACTTTCAAACGTTCCAACTGGCAGAGCTGTACGGGGCCAACGGAGGCCGGGAGATGAGCAACATCCGAGGCTTCCTGCGCATCCTTGATGCTGCCGGGAGAGCCACGTACCTGGCGAAGATGGAGCACAGCGTCGCCATGGACAAGGACGCCGGCGGCCTCAACCACTGGCGGAAGGCGCTCTACCAGGCGCTGGCCGGAAACTCCTGGTACGTCAACGGCGGATTTGCTCAATTCTGACTCCCCCGCGTACTGCTACCCAAGGCGTGCTCGACGGGCGCGCGTACTGGGTGAACAGTGTGCGAGGTGGGCAAGCTGTCCAACGGGGTGCCAGGCAGAAGGCACACGACAAGATCCAAGAGCCAAGAGGGAGCCACCGTGGACTTTGTCGGAGGGGTGATCCGGCTGACCCCGCTGGACGACCGCCGTCATCTGATCGACCGCGGCCCGCTGGTGCTGGCCGACATGAAGATCGCGGTGGAGACCGAACCCGATTCGCGTCAGCAGGTCGCCGAACGGTGGGCTATCGACCAAGCGGACGACCATCCCGACGAGTGGCTGCACGTCGACGTAGAGGTTACTGACCTGGGGAAGGACGCTCCGAGCCCGTCCGTCCTGAGTGACCTGGTGGTGGCCGCCACGCGTACGTCCAATGCGGCGATCGAGGTGTGGGGCCCTGCCGCGGCCGATAAGACGTGGCCCTACCTCGTGATGCCGTGGGTGGACTTCGAGGCCATGGGGGCCTGCGCGTCGCACCGCGGCGGGCGCGTGAGCTTCGGAGGGTTCCTGTTCGACCGCGACTGGGGGTGGCACTTCGATCCGCCCACCGAATCGAACGGGCTCCAAGTGCCGTTTACGCCTCTCCTTGAGGTCGCACAGGGCGAGACGTGGGCTGTGGGCTACACCGACATTGCTCCGCCGGCGGCCACACCGCGCAGCGAATGGTCCTCGATCGTTGAGCAGTCGGAGTGGAAGGGCTACATCCCGGGGCGACCGCCCGTCACCAGCTCCTGACTCAGGGCTGCTCAGGCACGGGTGGGGTCGTACAGAGAGCACGATGTGCCGTGATGCCGATTGGCCATGCTGCCGCCGTCAACGGCGGGGATCCGCTCACCGCACTCGTTGCAGTACGTGGGGTGTTCCAGCTCGGTGGTTATGAGTCTCGTTCGTTGGCGCTGATGTGGCAGGCGTAGACGTTGGCGGTACCGTCGTCGGCGAGGCGGGCGGTGGCATCGAATGCGCCGGCCGGGCGGAAGGCGCTGTGTCGGCCGGTGCGGATGCGGTATGCGAGGTTGGTGGCCCGGTTCAGGTTGCCGAGGGTTTCGATGTGCGCCCACTGGTCCGGGTGTTCGCGGAGGGCCTGGGCGGTGTCGTGTGCCTCCTGGCTGCGGGTTGGGGCAGGCAGGGGTTCGAAGCGGGCGTGCATTCAGCGGTCTCCGGCGGTCGGCAGGGCGGCTTCGGCGAGTTCCCGGATGCGGGCTGCTGTGCGCCACTGGTCGTCGGTGAGGTGTTCGCACAGCTCGTTGGCCAGGCGGGCGACTTCGGCGAGGACCAGTTCGGCGCCGGTTCCTGGCGTGGGGGTGCTCTGCTCGCGGTCCGGGCCGTGGGACGTGGGGGATGCCGTCGTGTGGTTGGTTGCGCGAGCAGAGTGATTCATGGCGAATGTTCCCTTGGCGGTCAGCGGTTGTTGCAGCGGCAGGTGTTGGTGATGGGGTTGAACCAACTGTCGCAGGAGTTGCACCACGTGGCTCCGGGCATCGGAGGGATCTCGGAGTGCTGCTTGGTGCGGTCGTGCACGGGGTCTGTTTCCTTTGTCAGAAGTTGTCGGGGAGTTGAGCGCGGGGGCCGTCGGGGGCGAGGACGTTCACGATGTGGTCGAGGTCTTTGGGCCGCCACAGTGCGGCTTCGAGGCCGCACGCGGCGAGGTGCTTGAGCCAGTCGCGTTGCGCCGGGCGTATGCGTCCGGTGTCGGACTTGAACTCGGCGAAGATGATGCGTTTGGCCCTGGGGTGTCCGTAGACCTCGTCGGGCCATCCTGCGTCGCTGCGCTGCGAGTTGTGGGTGTGGTAGGTGAGGGTCCAGCCGCGGAGGGCTGCGATCTTGCGGACGTGCCGGCGGAACTGTTCCTCGGTCACGCGGCCCGCCTGCGACGCGGGGCGTCGGCCTCCAGGAGGGCGGCGAGGTGCGCGGCGGCGTCCGGGTCCGGTCGCGGCTGGTGCCGCAGGGCGGGCGTGGCCGGGAGTGCGGGGCGGCGGTGGCGTTCCTTGAGGAGTTCGGGCAGCGGGCGCTTCGTCTCCTCCCACAGGATCTCCTGCAGGGAGCGGCCGTATCGCTCGAGGACGAGGGCCTCGTCGAGGGCGTCGTTGTGGCTCGTGTGCTGGATGTCGTGGTGGTTGTTCAGGGCAGGCATGTTCGTTGCTCCATGGGTTGGCCGGGACCCGCAGGGGGGTGCGGGTCCCGGCCGGAGGGGTGGCTCGTATCTGACGAGCCGTTCCGGGCGGGCGGGGCGCGGGGGGTCGCTGCCCGTCCGGAGGCTGGGTGGATGGTCGGGCCGTGCCAGGGCCTGACATCACTCAGAACCTAACACGAAGATATGCACTGACCTATTTCTGGGTCAGTCGACGATGGCGAGTTCGTCTGGCTCGTACGGGAGGGGCTTGGGTGCGCCGGGCCACTGCACCATCACGAGCCTCTGGCCGCTGATGGGGTCGGTGGCGTGCCCGCGTACTTCGCCGAAGGGGCGGAGCATGCCCTTGGGGGTCGGTCGGGCGAGCGTCACGCCGGCGTGCTTCTCGAAGCCGTCCATGTAGGTCTCCTGGCTGTTCAGGTAAGGGAGTTGCGGGCGATGAGCGTGAGGGCGTGGCCCCACTGTTCGGTGACGGGCTCGTTGAACGTGAAGCCCGAGTCGGGGGCTTCGAGTTCGGCGACCCGCCAGTCTGTGCAGGTGCCGGCGGGCGGGTGCTCGAAGTGCTGGATGGTGCCGTCGTGCAGGGTGATGGCGAGGCGGATCGTGCCGCTGGGGCTGATGGTCGCGTTGGTCTTGCTGCTTGCGACCAGGGCTTCCGCGGTGAGTGAGTCTCCGAGAATCACCGAGTTTCCTTCTTGGGTAGTGGCCTATTTTTGGTCAGGTGAGGGCTGCGAAGCCTTCGCAGATGGGGCAGGTGTCGCCCGTATTGGGGTTGGTGCCGTCGCTGCACGCGGGGCAGGGTAGGTGTCGGCCGGTGCCGTGGCAGGTGTCGCATTCGCGGGTGTGCTCGTACGGCCCGTGCAGGTAGGTGACGGTGCCGCCGCCTTCGCATTCGTCGCATTCCGGGGCGTGGGCGCCGGTGACGGTGATGGCGTCGACGATGGTCGGGGTAGCGAACACCTGCTCCTCCTTTGCTGGTTGGTCGGCGTGGGCTACCCCCTCACCTCTTGAATTAATTCTACTATCCATGGTGGGGGTGTCCACTCCCCGTCAGTGACCTCCGCCACTCCCCGTTACAGCGTTATGCGGCGAACAAGCCTTCCTGCACAGGCTCTGCCTGCGGCCCGGGATCGGCGCCGAGATGCTCTATGTGCTCGGTGAGCGTCCAGTCGAGCCATCGCCACTGGGGGAGAAGCGGCCGCGGCGAAGGGCCGCTTCCGCACACCAGGGAGGTGACGCCTGCTGCTCGGGCCGCGTTCACGACGGGCGTGCGCTCCAGGATCAGCAGGTGTGGTCTGACGCGGTGGACGGTGGTGTCGTCCAGCCACACCTCGCAGTACCGCCTGTCCAGATGCGTGAGCATCGCCAGGCGGTGAATGTCGCCCCAGGCCGGGTGCAGACCACCAGGTTTGACCCACAGCCAGGTCCCCGGCCGGATGTCTCCAGGCCCGCTCGGCGTGTGCGCGTACGGAGGGCGCTGGCGGCGCCTGCGTTTCGGCGGGGCCGGTCTGGGTGGCGGGTAGTGCGGGTGCGCCTGGTGGTACTGGTGCAATTCTTCGGCGAGCGCGGCTGTCCGGTCGGCGTGACTGTAGCAGCGGGGGCCGGGATGCCATCGGCGCGGCTTGCTCTTCTCCCAGTACGTCGGTGAACCGCACTGGCATCGGCCCTCAGTGAGTTAGGGCTCGGCTGTCTCGCACGGCCAGGCGCCGGTACAGGTTCGGCATGTCCACGGTGTGGAGGCCGAGTTCGGCAGATGCGCGTCCGGCAGGAAGAACGGCCGCGGCGGGGTGTAATTCGCCACGATGTCAGTCCCCTGTGTGCGCGGCCAGGGCGGTGGCCGCGTTCTGGATCTACCCGGCGGTCCAGGAGGATCCGCTGAACTCCAGGCGGGTGAGGACCTCTCCGCCCTCGGCCAAGGTGACGTTGCACGTGCCCCTGTTCAGCTGGAGCTTCAGGTGCCGGCCACGGCTGTGGTCCTGCGGGAGGCGAAGCTGCGACCAGCCCAGTGCCGTCGAATCATCGGCGGCGCGCTCCGGGGTGTGGTGGCCGACCGAGTTGAGCAGCGCCTCGTCGTGGCGGCATCGGCTGTAGCAGGTCAGCAGGGCTGCCCGCGTACCGTTCATAAAGAAGGCGTGACGCGTGGAGGTCTGGCGTGCCTTGGTGCGGACCTCGACGTGCGGCGCCGCCGCGTGCACGGTGCGATGGAGCCAGAACCCGTCACCGAGTTCGTCCCGGTGCCGGCGGCCGAGCTCCCAGCCCTTGACGTGCAGGATGCGCCGCCAGGTCCATTCCTGTCCGCTGCTGCGGTACTGCGGGTCTTCTGGCTGGTCGGTCATCCACAGTGTGGTGACCGGCGTGGCGTTGAACGACGCGTCCGGGCTGACAGTCGTCTCGATGCGGACCAGGACGCGCGGGCTGTTGAAGGTGATCTGCTCGGTGGAGGCGTTCAGCTCGGTCAGCACCGGGCAGTTCTCGCAGTCCGGCTTGCGCTGAACGCAGGGTCCGAAGCCGCCCCACCGGGCGCGGCGGGTGTCGTAGCTCTCGAAGAGCGTCGGGTATGAGGTGGGTATCAGGGCGCACTGTGCACCGCCCGTCCAGATGTGGGCGTTCAGGGTCAGGCGGTTGAATCCCTTGCCGTCGGCGGGTCGTGTCGGTGCTGGCGCAGGCAGGTAGATCGGCATAAAGGCTCTTACTGTCAGGGGGAGTTGAGGTCAGGAGGCGTTCCGCTCGTCTGGTGTGGCGTTGCCCTTGCCGGAGTGGAAGGCGAGGAGGGCGACGAGCGTGCGGTCGGTCCGGCGGCCAGGGTGTTCTGCATAGAGCCGTCCCACGATGAACTCCTGCTCCAGGTGGCGTTCGAGATGGAGGAGCCAGCCTGCGACCGTGGTGATGGTGCTGTGTGCGGGCGTATGGGGGTTGGGTTCTGTCGCGCCGTGCCAGGTCAGGATCACGGCTGGAATGTCGTCCAGCAGTGTGGGTTGGGCTCGCCAGCCCGGGCGGTCCTTGTCCGGCGAATGGGACCTTATGTGGCGGCGGTGTAGGGCGCTTCGGACATCGCTGAGCAGCGCCTCGGTGCTCGTGCTCACAGACTTACTCCTTGCCGGGGTGCGGGTGTCAGAACAGTTCTTCTTGACCGTCGACGTCGCCCGGTTGCTCGCGGCCGGACCGACGCGGGCCGGGATCAGGGACGGTGTCGCCGAAGAGGGCGGCGGTGCCGAACCGGTCGGGTACGGCAGCGATCCGAGCAGGGCCCGCCGGTACGGGAAGTTCGTTGGGGGCCGCTGCGTCGAAGTCGGCTCGGCCCATGACGGTCCAGTCCCTGCGGGTGGTCACTTGCTCTCCTTGTGAGGCTGGGCGGTCCCGGAGGCTTCGAGGACGGCGTCCGCCCAGTCCCGTACGAGCGCGGTCCCGGCCCGGCCTGCCGCCTCACCAGGGGTGTGGCCGTCCTCGAGGGCCTTCAAGTAGCGGGCCGCGGTGACCTCCAGAGCGTTGGACGACGTGAAGGTCCGCATGAGGCGATCGATGTTCGTGCCGTGCATGTGGTTGAGGGCCCTCGCGGCGAAGGCGACGATCATGCCGACGTCGTTGCCGAGCTGCTCGGCCTGGGCGGGGCTGAGGGGCGCGCTGTAGCGCATGACGAACCTGGCTCCTGTGCAGTGACGGGGTTTCGGGAAAGAAGCGGCGCGGAGTTGTGGCCGCGCCGGCCGGGGTGCGGACGCGGTTGCCCGCACCCCCGGAGGTGAGCCGGTCAGGCCGCGACCGGGTCCCGCTCGTCGGCGGCGTCCGCCTGCTCGGTGCTGTGGTCGGCCTCGGCCTCCGGGTTGACCGTGACGAGCTGGCGGGCCTCGGCGTGCGCCTTGGCCTGCTTGAGCTGGAAGCGGGCCTTCGTCAGCGACTCGGCGACCCGGTCGAGCTGCTCCAGGCGTGCCCCGACCTGCGTCTCAAGAGTCTCGGCGAGCTTCAACGGCTCGGTCTTGCCGATCTCGTCGAGCAGCGCCCGTACCTGCTCGATCTTGTCGAGCGTGCTGCGGGTCTTCTTCTGCGCTGCCGCGCGCTCGGTGCGCTGCTCCTCGGTCATCTCCTCGACGACCATGAGGACGGCCTGGTCCTGCTGCTGCTTCATCGCGTAGGCGAAGTGCACGATCTCGTTGTCCGAGGCGAACTCGCCGCGTACGAACTTGCTGAGGACGGAGCCCTGGTTAGCGAGGTTGAGGGCGGCGATCTGTACGGCTGCCTGCGTGCCGATCTTCCCGTCCTGTACGAGCTCCTGGACCTCTATGCGCAGGTCCAGCAGGGCGAGGCGCAGCTTCACGTAGGTGGTGGTCTTCGCGAAGTCGGCGGCCACCGTCTCGATGGTGGCGCCTTCCTCCTCGTCGAGGATCCGCTGGTAGCCGTGGGCCTCCTCGAACGGGGTCATGTCCTCGCGGGTGATGTTCTCTGACATAGACCGCTTGAACCGCTGGAGTTCGCTCTTCTCCGAGGTGATGTTGGCGCGGATCTTGGTGCGGCCGAGGATCTGATGGGCGCGGAAGCGGCGCTCGCCGGAGACGATCTCGTAGCCGCCCTTCTCGTTGTCGGGGCGGACCTCGATGGCCTGCATGAGGCCGTAGGTGTCGATCGAGGTGGCCAGCTCGTTCAGCGCGTCCTGGTCGAAGTACTCGCGCGGCTGGCGCGGGTTGCGGTGGACCTGGCTCATCTTGAGGACGCGCTGCATTTCGGGCTCCAAGTGGTGCTGGTGAGGTTTCTTTCTCCCTCACCTTTTGAGTTAATTCTACTATGTATGGAGGAGGTGTCCACTCCCGGAATCCCACGCCAACGTGACCTCGACCACGCCCTCAAGCGGGCTCTGACATGCGGAAACGCTGACGGGCGCCGAGGAGATCTCGGCGCCCGTCAGCGTCACCTACAACTGCTCGTCCGCATGCTTGCGCCAGGCCCGCACCTGCGGCGGCGCCCCCGAGACGGGAACGGCGAAGCACTCCTTGCGGATCGGGCACACCCTGCACACCCGCGCCGCCGCCCGCTCGCCGCCCGGCCCCTCAAGCTCCGTCCGACCGTGCTCAGTGCACAGGGCCGCCGACCATGCCACGGGCCGGGCCAGCACATCGCGCCGGTCTGCGAGTCCGGCCAGCGCGGCCATGCGGTCCGCATCGCGGCCGCGGCCCGACCCCGCCCGGGCGGGCTGCGCGGCCAGCGCCAGAATGCGGTCAACGTCGATCACCCCTGCCCCCTTGTCCCGGCAGTGCGTAGACCGGCTGCCCCTTTCCGGCCTTGTGCGCAGCGCCGCCGTCCCGCGTTACAGCCTCGCCTCCGTCTTCCCCCGCAGCCCCAGGCGGGCTGCCTCGATACGGTCACCTGTTAGTGCCCCATTCCCGCGCCACCGTCGACCGGGATCACCGCACCGGTGATGTAGGAGCCCTCATCGATGAGGAACCGCACGGTGCGCGCGATCTCCTCGGGCTGCCCGAGACGGCTGAGCGGGATCTGCCCAAGCAGTGCCTTGATGCGGTCCTCCGGCAGAGCGGCGGCCATGTCCGTGGCGGTCAGCCCCGGCGCGACGACGTTCGCGGTGATGCTGCGCGAGCCGTACTCGCGGGCGATGGACCGGGCCAGTCCGATCAGCCCGGCTTTGGAGGCGGCGTAGTTGGTCTGTCCGGCCTCCCCGTGCATCGCGGTCGCCGACGAAATGAAGACCATCCGGCCGCCCTTGGCGCGCAGCATGCTCGGCAGTGCGCGCTTGGCGACTCGGTAGGCGGCGGTCAGGTTCGCATCGAGGACGGCGGTGAAGTCGTCCTCGCTCATGCGGGCGAGCAGCCCGTCACGGGTGATCCCCGCATTGGAGACGAGGGAGGTGACCGGGCCGTGCTCGGCCTCGGACTGCTTGAACGCCAGGTCGACCTGCTCAGGGTCGGTCACGTCACATCGCACGGCAAGGAAGCGACCCCCGGTGTGCTCCTGGCCTGGCAGGTAGGAATGGGCGGGGGGCTCGCCGGAGCGGTAGGTGACGGTCACATTGTGGCCGGCCTCGGCAAGCTCGGTAGCTATGGCGTAGCCGATGCCTCGGTTACCGCCGGTGATGAAGACGCTCATGCCTGACACCTCTGGGATCGTCGTCGATGCAATGTCCGCCCACGGCTCGTCGCCCGGTGGGGCAGAGATCGGAGGCGAGAAGGCCGTCGAGGAAGGTGACCCCGGCGGCGGTGCCACACATTGCCCGGATTCCAGTCCGTTAGGCCGGTTCTAGGCGTGCCGGTACCCGCACAACCGGCACTGCGAGTGCGGGTTATCGCCCACCCGAGGTGTCGGAATGTCTGGAATGACACTGGACATGCCCGTCTTGTACGACAGGACCCTCAAGTCGGACACACGTATAAGCTGCGTTAGGGTTCCCTAATACTTTTCCTGTTCTTTACTTCAGGGGAGCTCTTCACCTTCATGTCGCGGAACCTGCCTCCGATCACCCGCATGCTCAAGTCCTGGCGCGAATCACGCGACCCGCACGCCGTACCCGGATTCACCGCCCGCTACGGCGCGCGCCGCCGCACAGGCCTCACCCAACGTGACCTGGCCGAACTCACAGGCGTGACCGAGGGCTGGTACGGAAAGCTGGAGCGCGGCGTCCTCGATCACGTCGGCGACGAGTTCCTGGAGAGGATCGTGCGCGTCCTCGGCCTGGACAGCGCGCAACGCGCCCACCTGTGGCTGGAGGCCAACGGCTGCGAACCGCCACCGCTCCCGCACTCGGACGCCAGCTCCATCGACCCCGTCGGCGCGGCTATCGTCCACAGCCAGATATATCCCGCGTACACCTACACCCCCAGCTGGGACGTACGCGTCTTCAACGAGGCCGCGGCCCGCGACTACCCGTGGATGATGCACGGCATCAACGTCATGATCTGGGCGCTCACCTTCCCCGAGGCGCGCCTGCAGCTCATCGACTGGGAGGAGGCCTGGGCCAAGCCCATGGCCTCACAACTGCGCCTCGCGCACAAAGCGAACCCGGACGACGCACGCCTCAGCCAGGTCTGCGACCACATCAGGCAGGCCGATCCGGTCGCCCGCCGAATCCTCGACGACGACGTCACCACCGTCACCCATCCCGACGGCGACCGCCGCCGCGTCTATCTGCCGCACCAGCACGAGGAGACCGAGGTTGAGTTCGTGGCCCTGGAGAGGCTGGGCGACAACACCCGGCTCATGATCGTTGCACCCGGCGACCTCGCTCAGCAGGCCATGCCCTCCATCCCGGGCATGTAGTGACTGGGGGGCGTTCGCGATCGCCGACCGGGGTGCGGCTGGCTCCGCCCCGGTCGCTAACGAGTTCGCGATATTGGTTCAGCTGACGGGCTGGCGCCAGTCGAGCAGGACCCGCTTCTCCGGGGCCTGGCTGCCTTCGGCGCGGCCGACCCGAACATGCTCGATCTCCAGCAGTACCAGGCCCCGCTTCGACGCGAACGGGGCCGCACGCCACCAGGCCACCAGGTCGTGCACGTCACCGATCGGCAGGTCGGTCATCTGCTCCAGGTACTTCAACCGCACCTTGGACGTCCGCAGGTCTTCCTTGCTGGCCTGCTGCGCGGCGACGAACGCGGCCTTCACCATCAGCCCGCGCCCGTACAGGTCGCCGATGCCGGCGAACCGCTCGTTGGCCCCACCAATGTGCTCCTTCAAGCGGGCGATCTCCGCCTCGATGTCACGCTCCAACTGCTCAAGCCGCTCACGCGCCCCCGGCTTCAGCAGTTCAGCCAGCACGTGCTCGGCCACGAAGTCTTCGAGCTTCTCGGCGTTGATGCGTGTTCTCCCGCAGCCGTCGCACTTATACGACGGCGGGGCCTCGGCGTGGGCGCGGCTGCCGATCATGCCCTGCGTGCACTCGTCGCACACCGCGCACCCGCCGGTGACCAGGTACTCGTGGGCGTCACGCGGCGTGCCGCGCTTCTCGCTGCGCTCCACGAACAGATCCTGCAGACGCATGTAGACGTCCGGCTCCAGAACCCGCTCGTCCCAGCCCTCGATCGGCTCGCCGTTCTCATCCAGGCCCGCAAGCCGCGGATTGACCAACAGCCGGTGCAGAACTTCGCGTCGGAACTCGTTGCCACGCGGGGTCAGCATGCCCTTGCTTGTCAGCCACCGCGTCGCCTTGGCTTCCGAATCGCCACCGAACAGCAGCGTGACGGCCTCCCGCAGCAACGGCGCCTCCTTCGGATGCACCACCCCTGCGCGCATGTAGCCCGACAACCGTCCCACGCAGCTGACTCCGATCAATGATTCGCACCTGCGACCCCTTGCGTCGGCGACGCGTTAGGAGTCCCTTAGACCTGACATAGGCCAATGTATATCTGGGTGGAGGGCTATGCCTGCGTAAGATCCCGTGAACCGGCCAGCCTTAACGCGATATTTGCAGGCCAGGTGGGCGTCACCTGCTGGCAGGTGTGACGCGGCTCATGGCAACCCGTACGGGGCAATCTGCATCTTCATCAGTTACATCCACGCCGGAGCGAGGTAGAAGAGGGCCCGGACGTGCCCAAACGACGCAACGTCCGGGCCGCATAGGTGGCTACACATCCAGGGTGATCCCCAGTGCCTTCCACAAGCTAGCCGTCGACACTTTCTGCGTCTGACCCAGCGGAATCGTCTGCGCCGGGAACGAGCCGTCCCTGATCAACTCGTACGCCTTGTCCGAACCGATCCCCAACGCGCGAGCCGCCGTCACCACACTTACCGCAGCCGGCAGGGACCTCACTTCTTCGACCGACATCCCGCCGCGACGCCCCTCGGAACGAGTACGCTGCACGGTCATCACAGATGAGGACAAAGGTGGTCACATCCCTCTTCCCCGCGCCACCTGGCAGGAAGCATACGGCGCCCAAGGAAGCGCATCCTTCGCTACAGCATGATCAGGGCACGTAAGGAATAACCCGGCACAATCAGGGGGAACCGCGTGTTCAACGGCAGTACCTACAAGCGATGCGCCTGCAAGGAACCCGTACTCGACGCATCCGGACAGCCCGTGCCTGACAGCAACGGCCAGCCCAAGCTCCGCCAGGTCGGCTCCTCCTGCCCCCAGCTCAAAAAGCGCGACCACGGCTCCTGGTACTACTACGTCAAGCTCCCCGACGGCCCCCGCGGCGAACGTCGACGTCCCCGCAAGGGCGGTTTCCTCAAGCAGAAGGACGCCGAGAAGGCAGCGCAGAAGATCTGGGACGCAGCCCAAGACGGCGTCGACGTCGAATCCAAGGAGACCGTCAGCGAGTACCTGCACCGCTGGCTCAAGAAGCGGGTCGATCTCAAGCGCAGCACCCGTGACGACTACGAGGCCATCCTCACCGGCGTCTTCATCCCCGCCCTCGGCCACGTACGGATGCTCGAACTCCGCGACCGCCACATCCAAGAAGTCTTCCAAGAGATATGGGACCTCAACGAGGTCAAGAGTGCCAATCGCATCGCCGCCCAGCAGGCCAAGACGATCTGCGACATGGCCTACAAGGCATGGAAGACCGCCCCGCAGCCCAGGCCGCCTGAGCTGCGCCAGGCCTGGCACCAGGCCCGCGAGGCTCTCAAGGAAGCACGCACGAAACCCCGCCAGGACACCGGCCCCGGCCGGCAGCTGAAGGTTCTCAACACCCTCTCCAAGGCGTTGGATGACGCGGTCGCCGAAAAGCTCATCACCGCAAACTGGGCCAAGCTCGTCACGATCCCCAAGTACGACAAACCCGACCCGCTCGTATGGACCGACGAGCGCGTAGCCCGCTGGCGTGAGACAGGCGAAAAGCCCGGCCCCGTCATGGTGTGGACCCCGCAGCAGACAGGCGAGTTCCTCGACGCCGCCGTCGCACACCCTCTCTACGTGATGTGGCACCTCATGGTCTTCCGCGCACCCCGCCGCGGCGAGGCAACAGGCCTGCCCTGGACCGAAGTCGATATGACCAAGGGCACCGCCAACATCGTCGAAACCCTCGTCACCAACTCTGCCTACGAGGTCTGGGAAGACACCCCCAAGAGCCGCGCAAGCCGACGCTCGGTCACCTTCGACCACGCCACCTTCGCCCTCCTCACTGCTTGGCGCGACGTCCAAAAAGCCCAGCGCAAACAATGGGAAGCCAAACACCGCGCCGAACCCGACACGTACGGCCCCTATGTGAACAGCGGCTGCGTCTTCACCCAGGCCGATGGCAGCCCCTGGCACCCCGACAACGTCTCCCAGGCCTTCGAACGCTTCATCAAGCGCCTCGGCCTGCCGCCCATCCGCCTGCACGACCTGCGCCACTGCGCGGCATCCCTCAGCCTCGCGGCTGGCCTGTCCATGAAGGCCATCCAAGCTCTTCTCGGGCACGCCTCCTACTCGCTCACCGCCGACACCTACACCTCCCTCATGCCGCAGTTCGAGCAGGAAGCCGCCAACGCACCCGTCAGCCTCGTGCCACGGCAGAACTCGCCAGAGAAGCCCACCGACCCCGACGGCGACAAAGAGACGGAATCGACACCTGCGAACGTGCCTCAGAGAACGCCTCAACTCACCCTCGTGCACGGCGAAACCACCAACGAGGCAGCAGCCTGACCCAGCAAGGCCCCGAAGTTCCCTTCGGGGCCTTGTCCGCGCTCACGGAAGGAGTGGTCAGCAGGCGGACCAATCAGCGCGTCAGGCTGTACCGCAACAGACGAGACCGGGCGTCCTCCTCCGACAAGCCAAGAGCCCTGCTGATCGACTCCCAGGACAGTTCGTCAGCCTCGGCGTATTGGGCTGCACGACGGCTGACGCCCTTGGCGGTGCGCTCCAGTGCTGCGACCGCCTTCAACGCAGCCAACGGCGCATCATCGGTAAGCGCGTACAACTGCTCCTCCACACGCCCCAACAGCTCCTCCAGCTCCGACGGCAACGGAATCGTCTGTGCCTCAACGCCTCGAATGTGCTGCAGCCACTCCTCGTACGGCTCCGTCAGCGGAAACTCCTCTGTGAAGGCGTCGACTTCGTCCCACTCGATCGCGTACTGACCCTCACCGCGCCAGCCACACGAGCACGCACCCCGCGCCGTAGTCGCCCGAGGACGGTTCAGGATGCCGCTGTACGCCCACCACTCCTGCGTCCTATGGAAGTCGGCGCCGCTACCGGCATCGAGCGTCGCTGGCTCCGGCTCACTGCCGTCAGGCAAGACCGCGCCCACCCAGCCCTCGTGAGACGCCCCGAACGCCTCGGTCTTCCACGACATGGCATCTCCGCTCTGTGAGTGCTTGCCCAACCCCACGATGCCCTGGCCTGTCCGCCGATGAGCGGTAAATCCGCAGACTGGCCGCGCGTCCTGCCCTTCGTTCAGACATCCGGCGCGGCCAGGCATCCAAGCGAGGTCAGCCGCTCGGCCAACTCGGCTCTTGACCCGCTAGCCCCGTCCAACGGCCCGCCTGGCGCAGTGTCCCCACCCTGTCCCCACCGCAACGGAACAGCCCCCTGGAAGACCATTCCCAGAGGGCTGTTGCGTGCGTTTGTGCTGGTGAGAGACCTGCGACAGAAGTGGATCAAAGGTCAGTCTCACGCTTTAGGAGAGCGGTGCTCTATCCCCTGAGCTACGAAGGCGAGGCCGTGGCCGTGAAGGCCACAGGCGTCAGCGTACCGGATCTGTTCGGGCGGGGTGTGGGGTCAGGTCGGCGGTACTCGGGTGAAGCGGCCTGCCGCGTGGAGGTCCTGCTCGATGCGGGTCGCCGTGGCGCGGAGGTGGGGCAGGATGTCGCGTTCGCACTCCTCGGGCGTGTGGCGGGCGACGTGCATGGCCACGTTCAGGGCGGCGACCGCTCGGCCCGTGCGGTCGCGGACCGGGACAGCGATCGAGCGGAGGCCCTCCTCGAGTTCCTCGTCGACCAGGGCGTGGCCCTGGGACCGGATCTCGGTGAGGAGGCGGGTGAGGGCCTCCGGGTCGGTCAGGGTGTGCGGAGTGAGGGGGAGGAGAGGGGAGGGGAGGGGGCGGTCGGACGGGGGGAGGTCCGACAGCAGTACGCGGCCCATTGATGTCGCGTAGGCCGGCAGCCGGGTGCCCACCGTGATGTTCACGCTCATGATGCGGCTCGTGGCGACGCGGGCCGTGTACTGGATGTCGTGGCCCGACAGTACGGCCAGCGACGTCGACTCGTGGACCCTCCCGGCGAGTTCGGCCATGTGCGGGGCCGCGATCTCGGGCAGGGACGTGCGGGAGAGGGGCGGGAAGCCGAGGGACAGGACGCGGGGGGTCAGGGTGAAGGTGCGGTCCTGTGTGCCGACCAGACCGAGGTGTTCGTAGGTGATCAGTGCTCGGCGGGCCGTCGCGCGGGCCAGGCCCGTTGCCTTTGCCACCTCCGTCAGGGTCAGGGCGGCGCGGCCCTCGCCGAAGGCCGTCAGGACCGTCAGGCCGCGGGCCAGGGACTCCACGAACTCCCGGCCCAGTTCCTGCTTCGACGCGCCGGTCCAGGTCGCGAGGCCGGAGGGCGCGGCGGACGGCTGGGGCGGCGGTACCTCGCGCAGGTCGTCCTCCATCACCCGTACCGCCGCCCGCAGCCGGGCGAGCAGGGTGTCGCGCAGGTCCGCGGCGGTGTGCCGACTGGTGTGGCTCACGACGTTCGCCGCGCAGGCGATACGGCCGGTGCGCGGGTCCCGTACGGGGACGGACACCGCGACCAGGCCCGGTTCGATCAGCTGGTCGTCCAAGGCCCAGCCGTTCGCGGCTGATTCGGCCACCCGTCGTTCGAAGTCATCGTCCGAGGACGGGCGTTGGGGTGGTGGTACGGCCGGGAAGAGCGTCCCCTCCCGGTCCGCTGCCCTGCGCTGCCGCCAGGCCCGCCAGTCGTTCTGCGTCCACTCCGTCGCGAACAGGGCGCCCGGCGCGGTGCGTTCGGCCGGCAGCAGGTCGCCGATGCGGAAGCTCAGGGACATCGCGCGGCGGCGGGTGGCCTGGTGGATGAAGCGGATGCCGTCGCGGTCGGCGACCGCCAGGGAGACGGATTCGTCCAGTTCGTCGGCGAGGGCGTCGGCGCGTGTGTCCAGCAGGGCGGGCAGCCGCAGGGCGGAGAGGTAGGCGTTGCCCAGTTCCATCAGGCGGGGGGTCAGGATCACGTCCCGGCCGTCGAGGCGGACGTATCCCATGCGGGAGAGGGTGGCGGTGATCCGGTCGACCGTGGAGCGGGCGAGGCCCGTGGCCCGTTCCAGGGCGCTCGGGCTCAGCGTCCCGCCGGCCTCGGTCAGCCGCCTCAGCACGGCGACCCCGCGGATGAGCGGCGCGACCGCCTCGGCCGGTACGTCAGGGGAGCCGTCGGCCGGTACGGCGGACGACGCGGCCCGCACGTCGGGAGAAGCGGTGTCGGCGTCCATCGTGGGCTTCGCGGGCATCGGGTCTCCGGTACGGCGGTCGGGGCATGCCTACCGTAATGCGGAGAACCCCGGTGCATTGCGGCTCGCTCACCGCCGGGTCACCAGCACCTGGTAGCTGCGCGAGCTTCCGGAGCCCGCCGTCCCCGCCACCGTGATCCGGATCCCGCGCTTCGGGTCCTTGAAGACCTCGCCGGGGGTGAAGGGGGCGTCCGACAGTTCCGCATGGACGTTGGGGCTGCGGGTGCAGCCGCCGCTGTCGCGCCGGGAGTCGTAGACCTTCACCGGTCCCATGCCGGTGTCGACGGCCGCGTCGACCTTGTAGATCAGTACGCCCGGGCGGCACACGGCCTCGTCGTTGCCCGCGCGGACGCGTACCTCCACGGCGTACCCGGTGCGGCTGCTGAGCGGGACGAAGACCAGCTTCGGGCCGCCCGCGCGCTCCAGCGGGGTCAGGGTGTGCTCGGTGGTGCCGTGCCGTGAGGCGCAGCTGACCTGGGACGGGTCCAGCCAGCCGAGCTTCCACTTGTGCCAGCCGAGCAGGTCGTTGTTGGCCCCCCAGTCCTCGCTCATGATGTCCCAGTGGCCGACCGCGCCGCCGCCCGCCTGGGTGTAGAGGTCGGGCAGGCCGAAGACGTGGCCGTTCTCGTGCGGCAGCACCCGGTAGCCGGTCCTGGCGTAGGAGCCGGAGCCGTCGTCCTGGCGGGAGTAGACGAAGGAGGCGTTGGCGACGAGGACGCCGTCGGCGACCGGTGCCTCCGAGTTGCCGGCGAAGGTCACCGACAGGACCGTGTCCAGGGCGGACGGGCCGGCGTTCGGCGTCACCAGCACGTTCAGGAAGTCGTAGTCCTGGAAGTTCACCTCGGGGTCGGCGGCGCTCACGATGTCCTGGACGAGCTCGCGGTAGCCGGAGTCGAAGGGGGCGCCGCGTTCTATGCCGTACGCCTTGAACGGCTTCGGCATGCGCAGCCAGTGCGGGATGGGGGTCTCCGGGCGGTAGTCCAGGCGGCCGTAGGAGGAGGTGCGGAACCACTGGCGGGTCTTCGGGAAGAACTCGTGGAAGCGGTCGAGGGCGTTGCCGGGGCCGGGTGCGTCGGAGAAGTCGATCATCAGGGTCAGGGCGTGGACGGTGCCCGTGGAGCGGGAGTAGCCGGCGCCGGTCGGGACGCCCTCCGACAGCTGGATGGCGTGACCGCCTTTGATCAGGCAGGGGCTGAGTACGGCGTTGCGGGCCGACGCGATCGGGCCCGCACCGGCGGTCGTGGAGGGCGCCGTCAGGTGTCCGGTGCCGGCCGAGGTGCTGACCGCGAAGGTCAGGGCTGTCACGGACGCGAGGGCGGCCGCGCGGCGTGGACGTATCCCACGGCAGAGCTGCATGCACGCGTCCTTCGTCCATGGCAGCCGGCGGCATCGGACTGCGCCCTTTCGATCACCCTGATTCGGGGGCTGCGCGGGCGCGCGCTGGAGGAGCCCGAACGTGGGGTTTCGCCGAGAGGGTGCTGTGACTCAGGTCACATCAAATCTCTTCGTCAACCTGAAATAACCGGGGAGCGTCTCCCCGTTTAGTCAGGTGTCCGAGCGAAACGGGGAGTGCTTCCCCGGATCGCATCAGCACCACCAACGAGGAGCACGCCGTGACCGCCACGACGACCGCGGAGCCCGCGCAGCGCAAGGTGACGCGGCCGCGCGCCGACGCCCTGCGCAACCGGGAGCGGATCGTCGCCGCCGCCCGGGAGATGTTCACCGAGTTCGGCCCCGAGGTGCCGCTCGACGAGATCGCCCGCCGGGCCGGCGTGGGCAACGCCACGGTGTACCGCAACTTCCCCGACCGCGACGCACTCGTCCGCGAGGTCGTCTGCTCCGTCATGAACCGGACGTCGGAGGCGGCCGAGCTCGCGCTCGCCGAGACCGGGGACGCCTTCGAGGCACTGGAGCGCTTTGTGCACACCACCGCCGACGAGCGGATCAGCGCACTGTGCCCGATGATCCAGACCACCTTCGACCAGAACCACCCCGACCTGGAGGCGGCCCGCAAGCGGGTCGAGGAGTTCGTCGAGGAGCTGATGGACCGCGCCAAGCGGGCCGGACAGCTCCGCCCGGACGTGGGCGTCGGCGACCTGATGATCGTTGTGGCGCAGCTCAGCCGGCCCCCGGCCGGCACCGACTGCGTCGTCAGCGACCGCTTCGTACACCGCCATCTGCAGCTGTTCCTGGACGGACTGCGGGCCCCGGCCCACTCCGTCCTGCCGGGTGCAGCCGTGACCGTTGAGGATCTGCGCCGGCCCTGCACCGATTAGTTCAGGACTCCAAGCGAGTCGACACTCTCGAAACTCACCGGCCGTCCCGGTAGACGAGCCGTCCCCGTTACGACACCTTTTTCCGTCACGAAGTCCCGAAGTGGGTACCCCCATGTCTGCAACAGCCTCAAAGGCTCCAGGCGCCGTCGAGAACACCGGCGACGCCAATCGCTGGAAAGCGCTCGTCTTCATAGCGCTCGCCCAGCTGATGGTCGTGCTCGACGCGACCATCGTGAACATCGCCCTGCCGTCCGCCCAGACCGACCTGGGCATCTCGGACGGCAACCGGCAGTGGGTCGTCACGGCCTACGCCCTCGCCTTCGGCGGTCTGCTCCTGTTCGGCGGCCGGATCGCCGACCTGTGGGGCCGCAAGCGCGCCTTCGTCGTCGGCCTCGTCGGCTTCGCCGCCGCCTCCGCGCTGGGCGGAGCCGCCACCACCGGCGCCATGATGTTCGGCGCCCGTGCCCTGCAGGGCGTCTTCGGCGCGCTGCTCGCGCCCGCCGCGCTCTCCCTGCTCGCCGTGATGTTCACCGACGCCAAGGAGCGCGCCAAGGCGTTCGGCATCTACGGTGCGATCGCCGGTGGTGGTGGCGCCGTCGGCTTCATCCTCGGCGGCGTGCTCACCGAGTACATGGACTGGCGCTGGACGTTCTTCGTGAACATCCCGTTCGCCATCGTGGCCGCGCTGGGTGCGTACTTCGTCATCCGTGAGCCGGAGGGCGGCCGCAACCGCAACCCGCTCGACATCCCGGGCGTGCTGCTCTCCACCCTCGGCCTGGTCTCGCTCGTCTACGGCTTCACCCGCGCCGAGGCCGACGGCTGGGGCGACACCACCACCGTCTCCCTGTTCGTCGCGTCGGCCGTCCTGCTGATCGCGTTCGTCGTCACCGAGGCCAAGGTCAAGGCCCCGCTGCTGCCCCTGCGCGTGGTCACCGACCGCAACCGCGGCGGCATCTACCTCTCGCTCGGTATCGCGATCATCGCGATGTTCGGCACCTTCCTCTTCCTGACCTACTACCTGCAGGTCATCAAGGGCTTCTCGCCGATCAAGACCGGTTTCGCCTTCCTGCCGATGATCGCGGGCATGATGGTCGGCTCCACCCAGATCGGCGCCCGGCTGATGACCCGGGTCCCGGCCCGGGTGCTGATGGGCCCCGGCTTCCTGGTCGCGGCCGGCGGCATGTTCTTCCTGACCCAGCTGGAGATCGGCTCGTCGTACGCCTCGCTGGTCCTGCCGGCGATGCTGCTGCTCGGCCTCGGCATGGGTACGGCGTTCATGCCCGCGATGTCCCTGGCCACCCTGGGCGTCGAGCCCCGGGACGCCGGTGTGGCCTCCGCGATGGTCAACACCTCGCAGCAGGTGGGCGGCGCGATCGGTACGGCCCTGCTGAACACGATCGCCGCCTCCGCGACGACGGCGTACATCAAGGACCACATCGCGACCGCGACCTCCAAGTCGCAGGCGCAGCTGGTCCAGATGCAGGGCGCGGTGCACGGCTACACCAACGCGATCTGGTTCGCCGTGGGCATGCTGGTGTTGGCCTCCGCGATCGTCGTGACCCTCGTCAACGCCGGCGGCCCCGGCTCGACCACCGTGTCGGGCTCGGCGGAGGGCGTCGAGGACGAGCTGGCCGTCCCGGTGGTCGCCCACTGACGGCGACCGTCCGGCGGTACCCCTTCGGAACCACCCGTACGCGAGAGGAAGGGGACGCCTCTCGCGTACGGCCCCGGGATCTGCCCTGGTTTCGCTGAGTGAGCGGCTCAGCGGAGCCAGGGCAGGTCCGCGCCCGCATCGGTGGGCTGGAGGCCCTCGGCGACGATCTCCATGATCTCGCCGAGGGCCTCCTGCTGCTGCGGGGTGAGCCGCTCGAACACCGCCTGCCGTACGGCCGTCACATGGCCCGGCGCGGTCCGCCCCAGCACCTCGGCGCCCGCGTCCGTCAGTACCGCGAACTGCCCCCGCTTGTCGGAGGGGCAGTCCTCGCGCCGCACCCAGCCGTTCTTCTCCAGGCGCGCGATCGCGTGCGAGAGGCGGGACCGGGTGATCTTCGACTTCATCGCCAGCTCGGTCATCCGCAGCCGCCGCTGCGGGGCCTCGGCGAGGCCGACCAGCAGCCCGTAGTAGATGTGCGGCATGCCCGCGTCCCGCTGCAGCTGGCGGTCGAGATGGTCCTCGAGAAGCATGGTGGCGTGCAGGTAGGAGCGCCAGATGCGCTGCTCGTCGTCGGTGAGCCAGCGGATCTGCCCGGCGGGTTTCGCTGCCGCGGGTACTTCCTCGGCGGATGTGGGTGCCGTATTCATGTATCCATCGTACGAGAGCTCTCCTTGAAACTTAAACAAATGCGGCGTATGCTCTGAAGCAGAGAGTTTGAGAGTTCAAGCATTGGAGTCGCCGCCATGTCCGCCGCCACTCAGGAGCGCATGCCCGCCCTCTATCTCAGCCACGGCGCGCCGCCGCTCGCGGACGACCCGGTCTGGCCCGGCGAACTCGCCGCCTGGTCCGCCGACCTGCCGCGCCCCAAGGCGATCCTCATGGTCTCCGCCCACTGGGAGGAGGCCCCGCTCGCGCTGGGCGCGGTGGAGACGATCCCGCTCGTCTACGACTTCTGGGGTTTCCCCGAGCACTACTACCAGGTGAAGTACGCGGCCCCGGGCGCCCCCGAACTCGCCGAGTCCGTGCGGAAGTTGCTCCGCGCCCCGGGTGTACCCGTGCAGGACATCCCGGACCGCGGCCTCGACCACGGTGCCTACGTCCCGCTCGTCGAGATGTTCCCCGCCGCCGACATCCCGGTGCTGCAGATCTCGATGCCGACCCTCGACCCGGTCAAGCTGATGGAGATCGGCCGCAAGCTCGCGCCGCTGCGCGACGAGGGCGTGCTGATCGTCGGCTCAGGCTTCTTCACCCACAACCTGGCCGCGCTGCGGCACACGGGCGGGGGAGTGCCGAGCTGGTCCTCGGAGTTCGACGACTGGGGCCGCAGGGCGCTGGAGGCCCGGGACTGGGACGGCCTGCTGGACTTCCTCCACAAGGCCCCGGCCGGTCGCTACGCCCACCCGCGCACCGAACACTTCGCCCCGCTGTTCGTGACCATGGGCGCGGCGGACGTCACCGGCGAGCTGGACGCGCAGAAGTCCGTGATCGACGGCTTCTGGATGGGCATGGCGAAGCGGTCGGTGCAGTTCGGCTGAGGGTTCGAGGCCTCTGCGGGCCTACAGCTCCTTCTCGTACCAGGCGACGTCCCAGTACCTGCCGAACTTCCGGCCCACCTCCCGGTAGGTGCCGACGTGACGGAACCCGAAGCGTTCATGCAGCCGCGTGGACGCTTCGTTGGGCTGTGCGATGCCCGCGTAGGCGCGGTGCAGGTCCTCGTCCGCCAGGGCCTCGAAGAGCGCCTTGTACAGCAGTGTGCCGATGCCGCGGCGGCCCGCGTGCGGGGCCACGTACACGGTGACCTCGACCGACGTCTCGTAGGCCGGCTTGCTGCGATAAGGGCTGGATGTGGCGTAGCCCAGAATTTCCTGTGTGTCCGCATCCGTGGCAACCATCAGCCGGTGCGGCCCGTCTACAGGGTGGGAGAGCAGCCAAGGAAGACGCTCTTCCGGAGTGAAGACGGCGGTATCGAATGTGATGGGCGTCTCACGTACGTAGTGGTTGTAGATGTCGGTGAGAGCGTTGAGGTCCTCCTCGGCTCCTGGCCTGACCTGCACCTCTGTACGTTCTGACACCCTCAGGCCTCCCTCTGTGGCCGGACAGGGTACTGCATGATCAGAAAAATTGGGGGGCGGGTTGGGAATTCTGTCCGGATTCCAGTCGTTGTTTCCATCAGATGCAGGGCACCCGACCAAAGTGCTCAGCGGCACTCGAAGGCGAGTGCCCGGCGTCTGAGAGACCACCCGCCAGCCCACCATCGCAAGGGAGCACGCATGGCAACCCGTGCCGTCGCCCGTCGTAAGTCCGCCACCGGCGAGACGGCCGACGCGGCAAGCAGTGTTCGCGCCCACGCCGGCGAGATCGCCGACCGTGACCTGGTCGGCATGTACCTCGACGAGATCGCGCGCACACCGCTGCTCGACGCCGCCAAGGAGGTCGAGCTGTCCCAGATCATCGAGGCGGGTGTGTTCGCGCGACAGGTTCTCGAAGGGTACGAGGAGTCCAAGGCCGAGGCCACCCGCGAGGAGCTCGAGGCCCTCGTGGCCGACGCCGAGCGCGCCAAGGACGTCTTCATCCGCTCCAACCTCCGCCTGGTCGTGGCCGTGGCGCGCCGTTACCCCCGTAGCGGTCTGCCTCTGCTCGACCTGATCCAGGAGGGCAACGCGGGTCTGGTGCGCGCGGTCGAGAAGTTCGACTACCGCAAGGGCTTCAAGTTCTCGACGTACGCGACCTGGTGGATCCGTCAGGCGATCACCCGCTCGATAGCGGACCAGTCGCGCACCATCCGCCTGCCCGTCCACCTGGTGGAGGAGCTGGGCCGGATCCGCCGTGTGCAGCGGGAGTTCAACCGCGAGCACGGCCGCGAACCGGAGCCCGCGGAGATCGCCGCCGAGCTCGGCTCGAACCCGGACCGTGTGATCGACGTCCTGGACTGGGCCCGCGACCCGGTCTCGCTGAACATGGCGGTGGACGACGAGGGCGAGACCCAGTTCGGCGACCTGCTCGAGGACACCTCCGCGGTCTCCCCCGAACAGTCCGTCCTCACGCTGCTCCGCAGCGAGGAGCTCGACCACCTCATCGGCCGCCTCGACCCGCGCACGGCGTCCATCATCAAGATGCGCTACGGCATCGACGACGGCCGTGAGCGCACGCTGACGGAGGTCGGCAAGGAGCACGGTCTGACCCGTGAGCGGATCCGGCAGATCGAGAAGCACGCCCTGCTGGAGCTGAAGAAGCTGGCTCGCGACACGGGCTTCGAGGCGGCGGCCTGACGAGCGGTCACGGGGGCGTGTACGGCATGCGGTGAGAGCCGGGTGGTGTACGCGCCGGTGGCCGCGCGCGCCGGGTGGCGAAAGACCGCGCAAACATGGCCGTCCGACGCCGCTTCAACCGTCGGAACCAGGGAACAAGACTTCAGGGCACAGGAGTTCGGCGGCATCGTCCCGCACCCTGACCGACCGGACCACTGCAACCACCGGACCAAGTCCCGACGCACATCCCCCCCGGCGGCGGGACTTTCCTGAGCCGGGCTTCGGCGCCCCTCCCCCCGGGCGCCGGGGCCCGGCTCCTTTTCGGGGGCGCGCCGGGATCTCGCCGGGACACACATGACGGCGGGCCGCCCCAGACCTGAAC